>VBAQ01000010.1 GCA_005883765.1 Bacteroidota bacterium | reverse complement strand
TTTTAAAAAGTCATTCCAGTTTTCAAAAATGTCAAACAGTTTTGCTCCAAGCAATCCGAATATCAAGGCAATGATTGTTATTTCTCCGACGCGATCATGAGGCCAGAAACGAATTTTTCTAAGCTCAGGTTTTGGTAATTTTTGCTTGTTTTTTTCCCACCATTTTACCCCGGCAAATAAAAGTCCTAAAATGATACCCGCAGGCCAACTGCCCAGTCCCGAGAAAATAAAAGCCTGCGGATCACTTGTAACGGAACTGTCCATGATGAATAATGCCAAAATTTTATAACCCAAAATGAATCCCAGTATAAAATTCAACAAAAGCTCAGTTAAGCTGGCGGGCTTGCCAACCACCACATTTATTTCAGTGGGATGTAATAACCCTTCTTTTCCTTTTCTCCTCAATTCGCTCGCCAATGTGATAGCCGCAAGAATAAAGGATAGCGCAACAAAAAAACCAAATGAGTTAATGAAACGAAGCGGCTTCCAGTCTATATTGAATAAATCTTTAAATGCGTAGTACAGGTTGGGATACATCTGTGATTTTCAGATTTTGGTTTCTATTCGGGATTTACAGGGGGCAATGTTATGAAATTAATCAATGATTTCTCCATTAATTAAGGCGCCTCTCGGAAAGAGAGGCGCACAAATGAAATCGGGAAAGCAGCGCGATCAATTGCAATATTGATCAAACGCATTAATCAGATTGTGGGCAATCACCTGCGCCGGTCTTCCTTCTATTTGGTGACGTTCAATAAAATGAACTAGCTGACCATTTTTAAATAAAGCTATTGACGGCGAGGAGGGCGGATAAGGAAGTAAGTGCTCGCGAATTTTTCTGATAGCTTCGTCATCGAAGCCAGCAAAACTAGTCGTAAGATAGTCCGGCTTTTTCTGGGTATTGGCAACTGCCATTAGAAGACCCGGACGAGCACTGCCGGCTGAACAGCCGCACACCGAGTTGATCATAACCAGCGTAGTTCCTTGCTTACTTAATTGTGTGTCTACATCCGTTGCTGACAGCAATTCTGTAAAGCCATTGTCGGTAAGCTCTTCTTTCATGGGTAATACGATTTCTGCGGGATACATAGTCTGTTTATTTATTTGATGCTTTAAGTTGAAAATTATAAAACGCAAAAATAAATGAAAAAGTTCAGCAAGGCATCATTTCGCAAGAGTGACAGGCTGCAGTTACTCTATTCTGAAATTATGGCGCACTGGAGCTACGATTAGTAACCAATCGTCAGGAAAAAGTGGGCAAAACCTTAGTGGTACAGGATTTGAAAACTAATGTTAAACTGCAAAAAAATAATTAACTAATAAAACAAAACAGCTATGACAGTTGTAAAATTTAATAACAGGCCAACAAACGGATTTAACCTGTTGGAAAATTTCTTTAACGATATTCCAACATTGTTCAAGGATGACTTCGGGTCAAGTTTGAAAAACTTTGTACCGGTAAACATCAGGGAAACTAAAGAAGCTTCTCAGCTTGAAGTGGTGGCTCCCGGTTTCGAAAAAAATGATTTCAATATCAATCTCGAAAAAAGCGTTCTTACCATTTCAGCAGAAAAGAAAAATGAAGTAAAAGAAGAAAGCGAAAAGCAAATCCGTAAGGAATACCATTACCGCTCATTCAAACGCTCTTTTACTTTGGATGAAAAAATTGATGCAGAAAAAATTGAAGCAAAATATGTTAATGGTGTTTTAACATTAAACCTTCCCAGGAAAGTGGAAGTCAAAGCTTCAACAAAAGAAATTTCAGTACAGTAATTTATTTGTCGAAGAATTTCTCATAAGCAGTTGGTTTTGGTTTATACCCCTCCGGATTTCTATCCTTGGAGGGTTTTTTATTTTAATATTACTGATCACAAGGTTGTTTTCTTCTTGTATCAATTAAATATTGAATTCTCCACTGGCCATTTATGAAGACGAGTTGAAAAGAATCTACACCACAATGACTGAATTTGCCATTAAAATAAAATTTGTAAGGCGCCCAAACGATCGCCAGGGGCCCATCTATTTTTATTGATTCAAATACGATTTGCTCGTCGGCCGCTCCTTTTTTAAGCTGGCTGATCGACTCTGCAAAATCAGCTATATTTTCATTCTGAACCCGCACATCTCCTTTGGCATTTCTTCCAATCGTTTGCAAGATGGCGCTATCGGCAAAGGCGCTTCGAATGCTTGCAGCATCTGAATTTTTCATGCCATCAAACAGTTGTTTTACCACTGCTTTAACAGAGTCTGCCGTTTTTTGGGCGTCTATGCTGTTAGTCATTAGCAGGATTGTCAATGTCAATATTAAAATTGTTTTCATATTAAAAGCAGTGTAAGATTTTCCGGCAAGTTAATTGTCTTAATAAATATAAAATCGATCGTTATGAAAAAGATCAGAATTATGCAAGCGGCAATTCTACTCGCATTTGTAGCTGTACTTGCAGGTTGCGGGCCTAGCCGCGAATATTCATACTATCCGCGTCGAAATTCCGCTTCATTTTCATTAATTGTAAATCCCGGCCCTGGAATATATGTGAACAGGTATTCGGACGGCCGCTATTATTATCGAAGCCCTGAGGGTTATATGTATTGGAGAGGTTATGACAACAGGTATTATCTTGACAGGTCTTACCTGGGAAGAGTTCAGTACGACAGAGACCAGTACAGAGAATGGAACAGATCCTATAGCAGGCACGGAAAACGTTATCGTTATTAATTCATCCAGCCCTTTGCTGCAATGATTTAGTGGCCGGTTCACAGATCCATCCCTCAGCACAAGGGCTTTTTTATAGATATCCAAGAATTTTTAACATACTTTGAGCTGTTTGCTCTTTCGCATACAGCCAATCGACTACTTTCCCGCTTTTGTCATAGCCAATAAGAACATGTTTAGGCGAAGGGATCAGGCAGTGCTTGATGCCACCGTAGCCACTGATCTGATCCTGGTACGCTCCCGTATGAAAAAATCCTACATACAAAGGCTCGCCGTTATTGATCTTGGGAAGAAAAACTTCATTGATATGTTCTTCTGAGTCGTAATAGTCGTGACTGTCACATGTGATACCTCCTAATACCACGCGCTGATAGTCTGCATCCCATTTATTTATGGGAAGAAGAAGAAATCTTTCACCGATGCCCCAGGTATCAGGCAGCGTTGTAATAAACGACGAATCGATCATATACCATATCTCTCGATCATTTTGCATTTTTTGTCCGATCACGCTGTAAATATGGGCCATGCTTTCTCCAACGGTATAGCTGCCAAATTCAGTATAGATATCAGGCATGGGCACCTTTGCCTTCTTGCAAGCTGATTTTATGTTTCCGACGATTTCATTGATTATGAATTGGTAGTCATATTCGAAAGCCAGGGAGTGTTTGATGGGAAACCCGCCACCGATGTTTATGGAATCTAATTCCGGGCATATCTTCCTCAGCTGGCAATAGAGGTTGATTATCTTATTCAGTTCACTCCAATAATAAATATCGTCCTTGATTCCCTTGTTCAAAAAGATGTGAAGCATTTTAAGCTGAAACTTACTTTCATAACCTTCTATCCTGTCGACATAAAACTCGAGGATATCTTTTGCCCTGATACCAAGACGAGATGTGTAAAATGGAAACGTGGGCTCTTCTTCTGCAGCCATGCGGATACCCAATTTAAAAGGCACCCTCACAGCTTTAGCATATTCCCTCAGCTCTTCTTTGTTGTCGAGGATGGGAATTACATTGGTAAAACCGGAGTTCAACAGATTGGCGATCCTCCTGGTATATGCTTTTTGCTTGTATCCGTTACAAATTATCTGGATATCTTTTGAAACCTTTTTTTTATCGTATAACTTTTTAATGATGTCGATGTCGTAGGCATAAGACGTCTCAATGTGGATCTCGTGTTTGAGGGCCTCCTCAACTACATAGCTGAAGTGTGAACTCTTGGTACAATAGCAATAAAAATATTCTGCTTCATATTTGTGTTTTTTGAAAGCAGTGGCAAACATCTGTTTAGCCTTCTTGATCTGCATCCCTATTTTGGGGAGATAACTTAGCTTCAGCGGGGTGCCGTATTTGTCTATTAATGCCTTTACGTCTACACCATTGAATTGCAGGTAACCGTCTTTTACATCAAAACCTTCCTGGGGAAAATTGAAAGTTTGTTGTACAAGGTCGTAATAAGAGTTTGTCATTGATGAGATAATGGGTTAACCGGGAGGCGATTTATTAACGGGAACAAATGTAATTGTTTGATATTTTCTTGAAGGAAAATTTTTGACGACCTGGCTGGTATTCCTGGGATTGTCCGGGCGATCTGATTCCTACAGCATTTCTCTTTTCTGCTGAAAGGGTAACGCAAATCCGGCATCATTTGTGATTTTTTCACAAATAAGCATCTTAGTAATTTGCATAAAATCTTTGGAAATGAAGAAATGGAGCCTTGGTTTGTTGGTAGCCATCACATCACTCGCGCCGTTATCACAGGAAAAAAGCAAGAACGATTTCAAGACGTTGCTGTGGCAGATAAGCGGAAACGGTTTGCAAAAGCCGTCGTACCTGTTTGGAACCATTCACATGATCTGTTCTGACGACGCACTTTTAAGCGACAGCCTGAAAAACGCCATTCAAAATACCGAAGCTGTGTATTTTGAGGTAGACATGGATAATCTGTTTGAAATGCTGGGCGTGGTGCGGAAAATGAAGATGCGTGATGACACGACGCTGGCCGACCTTCTGGATAAAGAGGATTATCAAAATATTTTGAAGACAAGGGTACGTTGCTGCCATTTTCGATCTTAGAAACCTATAAGCCCCTTCTTGCCGCATCCATGTTAATGGAAAATGGCACAGAGTGTAAAACACCCGAGGCGATGGAAGAAGTGATCATGAAAGAAGCGAAACGTCACGGTAAAAATGTTAGAGGGCTCGAAACGATGGCTTATCAAATGAGCATATTTGACACGATTCCTTATAAAATGCAAGCGATGCAGCTGGTAAAATATGTTGATGATGCTGATAAAGGACAAACTGATAATAAGGAATATGACAAACTACTGCAGGCTTACAAGGACCAGGATCTTTCCAAGCTGGAAGAGCTCACCAAGACCACAGATATGGGCATTTCAAATTTCACCGATATATTGTTGTACAACCGAAATCAAAATTGGGTTGAAAAGTTGAAGGGCATTATGCCGGATAAGGCAGTTGTTATAGCAGTAGGAGCAGGTCATTTGCCGGGAGATAAAGGCGTGATCAATTTACTACGACAGGCCGGCTACACCGTTAAGCCGGTACCGAATAAGATCAAAAGAACAAACCAGATCTGAACGCAGCTAAGTCGCCAAGAAAGAATTTTTTGCAGGTCTAACGTCATTCTCTTGCGATAATTTTTTTAAATTCTTATATTGAGGAAGGAGATTTCTATTTAGCGTCAGCTTTAAAAATTTCTTTGATTTTCCGAACCTAAAATTTTGAAAATGAAAAAAATTATCCAGGCCACTACACTCGCTTTTATTTTCCCTTTTTTTGTTCCAACCATCGCCAAGGCATACCACACGATACAGCAACGTGAGTCTTGTGCATCACCCCACAATATTGTTATTGCAGACCCCCGGGCTAGTTTTGAAAAAATTTGGGTGGACTATGATGTTGTCGAAGAAGGAAGCAAGGGCATACGGATCCACGTTAAATTTACTGCTTACGAAATGCTGGGCATGGATGCTTATGTGGCTATATATTTTGAATATAATAATGAAGCGGCCACTACATTAAAGGATAAAAATAGCAGGTACAACAGCACTGATGGAGATGTGGCAGTTTACAAAAGCATCAAGCCGCAATATAACCCGGCTGTGTATGACGACCTTCAGTTGTTCATGCCGTACAGTGAATTGGATCTCGATCCGGGCAAGTATAATCTAACCATGGATGTAAAATTGATTTACAAACAGGGTGGGGCTATTTCCAAACTCACTAAGTATAATTTTGAATACACAAAAGCAGGAAATTCTTTAACCAATGGCAGCGCCAGTCTTGAAAAAATGTGGGTGGACTTTGACGCATTTGAAAATGGATCAAAAGGCATGCGCATTCATGTAAATTTCACGGTGAAACAAATGAAGGGAGTGGATGGCTATATGCTCATTACCTTCGAAAGAAAAGAAGGTGACCAATACAATTATATGTCGTCAAGGAACGACAATGATTATTCTAATCTGTTTGGCGATCTTATCACTTATAAAAAGCTCACGCCGTGCTGCGAGACCACGGTCTACACCGATTTGCAAGTTTTTATGCCTTATGATGAATTGAATCTGTCCGCAGGCAAATATGACCTGCGTATGGACGTGGCTGTTACCAAGTCAATAGATGACACAGACGACGACAGTCCCGATTTCATTGGACATCTGAATTATTATACTTTCTGGTACAATAAGGATTGAAATTTTCAGAATCTTTCCAGGCTACTGAAAAAGAAGTCGCATTCAATTTTTGCGTTCTCGTTACTGTCGCTCCCATGCACAGCATTTTCACCAACCGAAGTAGCATAGAGTTTTCGGATTGATCCTTCTGCGGCCTGGGCGGGGTTCGTTGCACCGATCAGATCCCGAAATGCACTGACAGCATTTTCCTTTTCCAGGATCGCGGCTATGATAGGTCCACTGCTCATAAACTCAACCAGCTCTCCGTAAAAACCCCTTTCTTTATGGATCGCATAAAACTCGCCCGCTTTGTCGGCGGAAAGCTTCGTCATTTTCATAGCTACAATTCGAAATCCCTCTTGAATGAAACGGTCAATGATCGCACCCGCGTGCCCATTTTTCATTGCATCCGGTTTGATCATTGTAAAAGTTTGCCTGCTCATAAAATTATTTTGCGCCGCAAATGTAGTCGAAAGTCAGGAGTTGTGCGCCTTCGTTGAAAGTTCAAATTGCAATGATGAGCAATAACTTTTAGACTGGTGTCGCAGAACTCCCGACTCTGAACCGATTTCCCTACTTTTGCAGCCATTTTATGCGGCCCATTCAGGAGATATTTCCGTTGCTTGATAAACCCACCAATATAGCTATTACAACTCATCAGAAGCCGGATGCAGACGCTATGGGCTCATCACTTGGCCTATGCAATTTCTTAATCCAATTTGGTCACCAGGTCACCGTAATATCCCCCACGAATTGGGCGAGCTGGGTTAACTGGATGCCCGGAGCAAAAAAAGTTTTGGATTATGAATTGCAAAGGCAGAAGGCCGACGCTGTATTGGACAAAGCAGAATGGTTGTTCTGTCTTGACTACAACCACTTCGATCGCACAAAAGGCCTTGGTCCCAGGTTGGCTTCACTTAATTGTGTAAAAATTTTGATCGATCATCATGAAGCACCAGACGAGAAAAGTTTTGATTACGGTATCAGCGATATAACCAGAAGCTCAACCTGTGAGATGATCTATGATTTCATATTAGCTTCCGGCTATAAGGATAAAATAAATACTGAAGTTGCTGAATGCATTTATGCAGGTGTTGTTGCAGACACGGGGTCATTCCGTTTTCCCAGTGTATCTGCTAATGTGCACAGACTGGTGGCGGACTTGAAAGACAAAGGGCTTCTCCACACTCCCGTACACGAAGCTCTATACGACAACTTTTTAGAAAATCGTCTTCGGTTCGTAGGCAATGTTCTGCTGAACAGGATGGAAATTTTCTATGAATACAACACCGCACTGATTGCTATACCAAAGTCTGACCTCTTGAAATACAATATTAAAACCGGTGACACCGAAGGTCTCGTCAATTACCCAATGTCAATTCAAGGGATAAAATTGGTGGCATTGGTGATCGACAGAGATGAAGAAAGAAAATGGAGTTTTCGAAGCAAAGGCGATTTTGACTGCAATACTTTTGCGCGTAAATATTTCGAAGGAGGCGGGCATTTTAATGCTTCAGGTGGCCGAAGCAGCGATCCCCTGCCCGAAACAGTAAAAAAATTTAAACGAGCGATGAAAGAAAATGAAGCTCAATTACAATAAATCGTGATAAACATGAAACACAAGTATTTTTTATTAGCCGTTTTAGCGGCGGTTGTCTCAATGACGAGCTGTAGCAATGTGGATTATAACAAAACAAAAAGCGGTTTACTATACAAGATCATAAAGAAGGGGAATAGTTCAGATCCCATAGCCAAGCCGGGAAACGTTATCAAACTTCATTTTGTGCAAAAATTAAATGATTCTGTTTTGCAGAGCACTTTTGGTAAGATGCCTTTTTTCACAAGAGTTGATACGTCAGCAGTGGTGGCTTATTCTCCTTCTGAAATATTGCCGCTCGTACGAAAAGGAGATAGTGCTGTAGTGGTGCAAATGGTAGATTCCTTATTGAACAGGGGCCTGCAGATGCAACTTCCACCATCCGCAAAAAAGGGCGACAGAATTATTTTCACCATCAAAATAGTCAATGTTTTTACAAATGACAGTCTTGTTCAAAAAGATTATGAAGCGGAAATGAAAAGGGATATGCCCAGGCAGCAAAAGGAGATGCAGGAACAGATGGCCAAACAACAAAAGTTAAGAAAGGAGCAAGAGGAGAAAGAAGAAGAAGAGTTGAGAAAATCCGGCGAGGTCGATCGGGAACTTAGCGCTATGGAAAACTATCTCAAAACAAAAAAGATCAACGCTCAGAAAACCGGGAAGGGAACATTTGTCCTTGTAAAACAACAAGGCAACGGATCAGCGGCCAATGTTGGTGATTCTGTAACGGTAAAATATACAGGTAAGATCCTGGCAACGGACAGCGTTTTTGAATCAGGTACCTACACTTTTCCACTGGGTCAGAGCAAGGTAATTCAAGGTTGGGATGAAGGAATAAAATTATTCAGGAAAGGGGGCACAGGCACATTATTCGTTCCCGGTTTTCTTGCTTATGGCAGAAATGTAAGGCCCGGCTCGCCGTTCAAACCTTTTGACGCTATGATTTTTGATGTGGAGATCATGGATGTAAAACCGAACCCAGTCCACTAGAAAGCGTAAACAAACTTGTTATGACTCAACTAAAGAAATGCTTGTTTAAACAATAAATTTTCCGAACTTTGAAGGGCTTATGATAGAATGTACTTTGCAGGCCCTGTTATATTCATAAACTTGACGATCGTAGGATCGGCTCCGTTTTTAATCCAACGTCCGTTTCGATCCCCTACTGTCCCTCTTGAAAAAAAGCCACAATCAGTACTATCCCACCATATACTCCACCCTTTCGAAAGCTAAGGTTAAACATTGAGCGCATATTCAAACGACTTTCGATTTGATGTGTGATTAGAGAGCAATCTGTTTAGGTTGCTTTTTATTTTTTGTGAAAGGCTGAAATTCTCGACGTCGCTTTCCCGGGCCATCAAGCCCTCTACTTGTCGATGCAATGTCCTAAAATTCCTTATGATCTCCAGCGATCAAAGAACACAATGTCACGGCTTGCTTCGCTTCTTTTACATCATGGACTCTCAAAATATTTGCCCCATTCATCAATGCGATGGTATTTAGAACAGTCGTACCGTTTAATGCTTCCTCAGCTGAAACTCCAAGTGTTTTATAGATAGATGATTTTCTGGAAACGCCAACAAGTATTGGAGATCCGATGATTTTAAATATGCCAAGGTCTCTTAGCAATTGAAAGTTGTGGTCTCTTGTCTTTGCAAAACCAAAACCGGGATCAATAATTAAATCATGGATACCGGCTCTCGTACATTCACTTTTTTTCTGAATAAAAAAATCGATCACTTCGCTGGTCACATTGTCATAGGTGGCATGCTGTTGCATGGTTTCGGGAGTTCCTTTCATATGCATGGCAATGTAGGGTACATTTAATTCAGCGACCACAGACAACATTTCCTTGTCGATCGTTCCGCCGCTGATGTCGTTCACAATACTTGCTCCCGCTCGAACCGCTTCTTTTGCGATCCTGGAATAATAAGTGTCAATTGAGATAAGTGCGGCAGGGAAATTTCTGCATATTCCATCAATTCCCTCGATCACTCTCTTTAATTCTTCATCTTGAGAGATAGGCTTACTGCCTGGCCTGGTGCTCTGGCCTCCAATGTCAATAATGTCTACATGTTCTGCTATCATTTTTTCTGCTCGCTCCACGATCTTATCCCGACTCAAATACCTGCTTCCTTCGTAAAATGAATCAGGCGCGGTGTTGATAATTCCCATCACCACCGGCTTATCAATCAGAAACAGCTTTCCTTTGCAGTTTAAAGTAAACATTAGAACTAGTTCATTATTTTTGAAGCTAAAGATAACTACAAGCGGGAAGTATGGAGGCAGAGGGAAAAATCGATCATTCATATCACTGTCGCATCTACATCAAATGAGAATTGTCGTAAACACTGTAAGAATCCTTGTTGGTATTCTTTTCATTTTTTCAGGACTGGTAAAAGCCAACGATCCACTGAGCCTTAGCTATAAAATGAAAGAGTTTTTCGAGATCTGGAATAGCGACCTGGAGAAAAGCTCGGTCTTCTTTAGTAATCTCCTCATTAATCTTTTCCAGTTTTTGCACGATCATTCTTTGTCTCTTTCTGTGTTTCTAATTTCATTTGAAATCATCGCAGGGGTGGCACTATTGCTGGGCTGGAGAATGAAGGTGTTTAGCTGGTTGTTATTGTTGTTGACTATTTTCTTCACCTTCCTGACTGGCTATGCGTTTTACTCAGGAAAGTTTACCAATTGTGGGTGTTTTGGTGATTGCCTGCCGCTTTCGCCAGGAACTTCTTTTTTAAAAGATATTGCTTTAACCATTCTCATTATCTTTCTTTTCGTCAACAGAAAAAAGATCAGCCCTTATTTTTCAGCCACAACCAATTTTATCGTGCTGACCCTGGCGACTGTATTGAGTTTTGGTCTTCAATGGTATGTTTTAAATTATTTACCTTTTGCCGATTGCCTTCCGTTTAAAATAGGAAATAATATCTCAGAAAAAAGAAAAATGCCTGTTAATGCCATTCCGGACAGCACGATCATTACGTTCGTTTATGAAAAAGATGGCAAGAAGATAGAGTTTACTGCCGATAAATTTCCTGCTGACTTTAAAGTACCGCCCTATAAGTTTATCACACGGTATGACAAAGTAGTTCGTAAGGGCAAAAACAACGAACCGCCTATCAAGGGTTTTGTTTTGAGGACTTCAGCGGGAGAAGATTCTACGGATATCATTTTATCGGAACCGTATTGTTTTTTGTTGTTCTGTGAAAATTTTTCTACACCCGTCAAATACTGGCAGAAGGATTTTGAAAAAATTAAAGTAGCAGCAGACCGGAAAGGAATTCCGGCATACATAGTGACGGCCTCGACGAATGAAGCAAAAATTGCATTAAGCAAAACACCTTTTGCCCGGATCCAGGTACTTGAATGCGATTTTACTGCTATTCGTACAGCAGCCAGGACAAATCCCTGCCTCTATTTATTAAAAGAAGGGACTGTAGTAAATAAATGGAGTTATAAGAGAATGGCCGAGGCAGTAAAATATTTGCCATGATCTGAAATCAGCACCGACAGGAGACCAGGCATCATGTTAAAATACATCGCACGAAAAATTCTATATGGATTCCTCGTCCTGATCGGCGTGGTCGTGCTCGTATTTTTTTTATTCCAGGGGTTTGGCGATCCTTCCAGGCTAGTGATGGGTCAAACTGGAGATGCGACAACGCGGGCAAATATTCGCAGGGAGCTTTATTTGGATCAGCCAAAATGGAAACAGTTTATTTTTTATCTCAATGATGTTTCTCCAATTAGTATTTACAGTAATGACGATATAGAAATGAAAGATCTAAGAGGTATTTTTATCGGGTCAAAGGAGGAACGCAACAACTATCGCGTGGGATTAAAGGTGCCCTATTTGCGCCGGTCTTATCAATCAAAAAAAGACGTTGGAACAATTCTCATGGAAGCATTGCCGGGAACTTTGCTGCTGGCCTTTGCCGCCATGCTGATCGCCGTTGTCATCGGTATCCCGCTGGGAGTACTTGCGGCCATAAAACAGAATAGTTGGATTGATACTTCATCGGTTTTTGCCAGCATTGTAGGCATTTCGGCGCCATCCTTCTTTATGGGGATCATTATTGCTTATTTATTTGGTTTCGTGCTGAGCTCATGGACCGGTCTTCACATTACAGGCAATTGGTTTGATATTGATGAAGTAACGGGTCAAAGGCATCTTGCATTGAAAAATTTGATATTGCCGGCCATCACCCTTGGCATTCGACCCTTGTCAATCATTACTCAGTTGACCCGAAGCGCCATGCTCGACGTGCTTGATCAAGATTACATCCGCACTGCGTACGCAAAGGGCCTGTCAGGGTCGCTTGTTGTGTGGAAACATGCTTTGCGAAATGCATTAAACCCGGTTATTACAGCCATCACTGGGTGGTTTGCTGAGCTACTCGCCGGTGCTTTTTTTGTTGAATATATTTTTGGATGGAAAGGGATCGGCAAGGTCACAGTGGATGCCCTGGAAAAGCTTGACTTTCCTGTTGTGATGGGATCGGTGCTTGTAACCGCAACCTTTTTTATACTTATAAATATTCTTGCTGATATTATGTATGGTATTGTTGATCCCCGAGTCACGCTCCAGTAATTTTTAAAAAACTTTTTGCACATCAGGTTCCAAATGGTTTAATTTTTGTAAATTGAAGTAAACTACCAGTCCTCACCAACTGCTATTTAGATTGTTTTTAAGATTACAGCCCCTGGAGAAATTAGATAGTTTTATTTTTTAACCGCTCGCTATCAACGATGGCTTGTCAAAAGTCCAAAACCATGGAAAAGATCACGTCCATTTTAAATCGAAGGGAACCCCACTTCCACACTGTATCCCCTGGCTCATCCGTGATCGACGCTTTGCAACAGATGCGTTGTGAAAACGTAGACTACCTCGTTGTGATCAACGATGACGAAAGATTCCTGGGCATCATCAGCGATCACGATATTGCCACCAGGGTGGTCTTCGGAAGAAAGCCTCTGCAAAAGACTTCCGTTAAGGAAATAATGAATACAAGATTACCAGTTGTAACCACTGATGATACGGTTGAAAAATGTATGCGCACAATGCATCAGCACAACGTAAGATTTTTGCCTGTTTTTGAGGGGTTTAATTTTAAAGGAATTGTTTCCTCTGATGACATAATTTGCGAGGTGGTAGAAAACCGTCTGGACATATTTGACCCGGAGGAGGACCAATCCTACACTTTCGCCTGATTACTGCACAACGATCTTATTGATCACTTTTTGTCCCAGCGCTTCGTTCACACGCTGGATGATTTTCTCTTTCTGAAAGATTAATTCCTGTTTTAATGGAGCTACCTGCGTAGTGATAAACAATGTATCATTCATTATTCTCAGCTTATCGGTATACCGGGCTATTGTTTTTCCCATGATTTGTTCCCACACCTCTTCGATCTGTAGCGCCTGTACTCCACTCCTGATGTTACTTTGCTCAAGAAATTTTTTTATCGCATCACGCATTGAATACTCGCTCATAAGAAATTCAAAAGTCAAGAGTCAAAAGTCAAAATTGATGGTTAAATATCCGGATAAATGTAGTTAATCCGTAGAAGAATGAATCGTAATTTTTGTCCTTTAATTTGTCAAGTCAATTAACTGGAAAGGCTTTTTCAATGGTGTGAGATGTTGGACCAGCCGCTCACTGCTTGTATCGGTAATAAACACTTGTCCGTCATTTTCTACACAAACGGTCTGCAGCAGGTTAACAATTCTTTCTTCATCCAGTTTTTCAAAAACATCGTCAAGCATCAGAATGGGTGCAAATCCCTTTTCATTTTTCAATGCTTCCATTTCTGCCAGCTTCAATGCAAACAGCAAGCTTTTTCTTTGACCCTGGGAGGCCATATTTTTGAATGGTTGTTCATTTAACGTGAACTCGAGTTCATCCTTATGCACCCCAGAGGTTGTCCGCATTAGCATGATATCCTTCGATTGGTTTAGGTTGAGTAACTCAGCAAACGATGCCTGGAGGAGCTCGCTAGTGTAGAAAAGATTGATATTTTCCGCAGTGGAGGACGCTGGGCGGCGGCTGGTCGACTTTGCAATTTCAATATAGAACTGTTTTGCCCGGGGCAAAAATGCAATGAGGAACTCCTTTCTCCTTTCAAATATTCCCTGTCCGGGTTTTACCAGTTGTTCATCAAGCACGCTTAGAAGCGAGAGATCTTTGCTGCCGGTGTCTGCAAAAGATCGTAACAAAGAATTTCGTTGTTGCAGAACTTTATTGTAATTGATCAGTTGTTGGAGATACACTGCATCCAATTGGGAGAGCAGCGTATCCATGAATCTTCGCCTTTCTTCGCTGCCGCCCGTAATGATCTGTATATCGTCCGGTGCAATGATCACACATGGATAGTGGCCAATATGCCGTGAAAATTTTTCATACAATTGGTCATTGACGGAAAATTCTTTTTTCCCCGTTTCCCTGAGGATGCAAATTGCCTTTTCAGGTTTATCCCAGACTTCAAATTGGCCTTCCAATCTGAAGCCATCATAGCCTTGCGAAATATTATTTCCATCTATCCTGGTAAAATAGCTCTTGGTAAAACAGAGATAATGAATGGCATCGAGGAGATTAGTTTTTCCAATGCCATTGGGGCCGGAAATTCCAACTATTCTCTCGTTAAATTGAATGGATCGGTTCTGGTAATTTTTGAACTGGACCAACGAAATACTATAGAGCCTAAGCATGGTTTGCAAGATAGTCTTCCAAAGGTTTCAAAGGTTTAAAACGTTTTAAAGGCTAAGGGTAAAACTGTTCAACTTTTGGGACATCTGAAGCTTTTGAACTCTTTTGTTCCTTAGCTAAAAACTTATATCTTTGCGCCCCTCCAGGGAGATAGTTCTTTCAATTTGAATTTATCGAAAGAATTAAGCATTGCCTGAAGAGGTTCAACAAGGGTCCTGGCTGGTCAGGAACGCCTCAAGGGTGTAATTAAAAAAATAGGTAATATGCCTAAAGTAAAAACAAACTCCAGTGCAAAAAAAAGGTTTAAAGTGACTGGCACGGGAAAGATCACTCATCAAAAGAGTTTCAAACGTCACATCCTCACAAAAAAATCAAAAAAACGTAAGCGCAATCTGCGGAAAGATGGCAGCGTATCAAAAGCCAATTTGGATTTTGTAAGGCGCCTATTGAGACTGAGGTAGATGGATGAGGTAAGATGTATGAAGTCTGAAGTCGGAATCGTACTTCACAATCTCAAATCACAAATTTAAATTCTAAAATCTAAAATCATTCAGATATGCCGCGTTCAAAAAATTCTGTTGCATCCAAGGCACGTAGAAAAAAAATACTAAAACAAGCGAAAGGTTTTTATGGCAAGCGTAAAAACGTTTACACAGTCGCCAAAAATGTTGTGGAAAAGGGAATGACCTATATGTATGTGGGTCGCAAATTGAAAAAAAGAAATTACCGCCAGTTGTGGATTGCCCGTATCAATGCCGCCGTTCGGGCCGAAGGTTTAACGTATTCTGAATTCATTCACAAATTGAACGAAAAAGGGATTGACCTGGATCGCAAGGTGCTGGCTGATATTGCTATGAACAATCCTGAAACTTTTAAAAACCTGGTAGCCGAGGTCAAATAGCTTGCTTTATTCGAGAGAACAACCACCGTTCCATACCTCCCGTATCGGAACGGTTTTTTATTGTCCTATGAGTGCGGTCCTTTGCGATCACCGTCAAACGTGAAACGTGAAACGTGAAATGTGAAACTCTTTTTCACTTTTGACTCTTCACATCTTACGAATAAAACAGGAGATGTGAAATCTGAAATCTTTTTTCCGTTTGACCTTTCACATTTCACGAATAAAACACTTCACTCCAGTACCGCGAAAACTTTGTGCCCCATCTTACTTCCAGTTCTTCTTCGGAAATCTGTAATCCTAATTCCTGTTTTATGGCCAAGACAGGAAGATTTATTCCTGCTCCAAGGCCAGCCACAATGGTTCCCTGCACTCTGGGATTTATTTCAACTATCAGAAATTTTCCTGCGGTTGATTTCTTTACCTGGATCCCAATATTGCCGTGGAGCTCCAGTTCTTTTATAATTTGCGAGCAATAGTCTATGATGGTTTCTTCTTTTACAAATATTCCCTCCACACTAATACCAGAGATCATTTTCTTACGAAGTCTTGGGACTACCAATTTTACCCTGCCATGGTCGGCCAAGCAATCCACTGAATATTCTTCACCCGGCAAATACTCGGTTACCAGCAACTCAGGAAAAGGGCTCGATGAAAGAATGCGAACAGCGTCGCTCAAAGAAATGTAGGTTGAGTTGGGTTTTTCATTGAATAACAACGCATGCTCATCAATGTCGTTTGCAACCACCCGGAAACCCCTGGTTCCATTGGAAATCGATGGTTTAAAACAGACCCGGCTGGTTGGGAAACCCAATTCTTCAACAGCAGTTTTGAATTGATCAACTGTTTCTACTGCCCTGTATGCCGGTACGTTTAATCCTCGCCACTCTAAAAACTGGTAAAGCCGGCTTTTGTTATTAGCAATCTCCAAAGAGTCAACATTACATGCCAGAACTTTTGTTCCCAGCTCTTCGAATTCTTTTTTATGGTGGGCCAGGGGAATAAGTTCTTTTGTGACCAATGGGAGTATAATGTGAACGCCTCTTTTTTCGCAAATTGAAAGAATTTGCGCAATGAAATTTTTTTCGTGCGCATAAGGGATGATCTCAAATTCCGCATGTAACCAACGGCCAACCGCATTGGGATCGGCGTCAGCCATGACAATTTCGAAGCTCGGATTGAACTGCAGGCATTTCAAAATTCCCGCAGCTCCGGGAGCACCGCCACCAGTCATTAATACATTTATAGTTGTTTCAGACATCTAGGCTAATGATTATTACTTATTAGTTACCGATCGTATTGACGGCTGCTTCTTCTCCATACATCTGGCTCTTGAATTTTAATGAAGGGGAGGGAATAAACTCCCCGATTCCTAACTCACTCCATTTTTTGTCTACGGCTGTGATAGTGGGGTCATCTGCTACAATTATGTTTGGCCATTCACGATGAAAATCGTCAAATTCTTTTGTTTTCCTAGTTCCATCAAAACCCATACAGGCGAAATAGTTGCTGGTTGCCGGTTGCTGGTTGCCTGTTCCTTGTTCCTTGTTCTTTGTTCCTTGTCTCTTGTACAAAAGGTGATCTCGTTTTGGATCGAGATTATTGCAGAATCTCCATAAGGCCGTCGGCAGATCATTGGCATCAACCGTATGCTCTACATATAAGATCATTTTTACTCCTTCCATTTCCTGTAACCCACCGATCTGTTCATGTAATTCTTTGATATGGCTCTTTCGTTTCTTCTCAACTGAAATGATGAGACAGGGGATTTCTTTTTCGAGTAAAGAAATATTAATTGCATGAACCTCAGAAAATGTTTTCTTCAACTCTTCAATTGCCCATTGCCCATTGCCCATTGCCCATTGATAACTCTCGTCAACTTCCTCCTCAAACTTTCTCGTTCCATCGAGACACATTTTACCTCCGAATCCGAGCTTGCTACAGCTATGATCCAAAACGTCCATAGGTCCCTGGGAAAAATAAATATCAGTGGCAGGATTTAGATTTCTGAAAACATATCTTGCCAATTCTTCATAGTCCTGAATGATTACATTTTCATCTGCCAGCACGAGAATTTTATTGAACATCATTTGTCCAGCTCCCCACATGGCATTCATGACCTTTTGCGCCTGGCCGGCAAAATCCTTTTTTATTTTTACGATTACCAGGTTATGGAATACTCCTTCGACGGGCATATCCATGTCAACGATTTCAGGAACCATGGTCATTTTTATTGGCGCTAAAAAAATTCTTTCTGTTGCCTTACCCAACCAGGCATCTTCCTGCGGGGGAATACCTACGATCGTGGCAGGATAAACCGCATCTTTTTTGTGAGTGATGGCTGTAATGTGAAATCGCGGATACCAATCAGGCAAAGAATAGTAACCAGTGTGATCACCAAACGGACCTTCCCAGATCATTTCATCGTTGGGGTCAATAAAACCCTCGATCACAAAGTCCGCATCAGCCGGGACTTCTACGCCTTCCTGAGTAATACACTTTACAAGCTCAACACTTTTTTTTCTCAGAAATCCTGCGAGCATATATTCATCCACGTTTTCAGGAAGCGGCGCCGTGGCGGCATATGCGTACACAGGATCACCACCCAATGCAACAGCGACGGGCATTTTTATGCCGAGCTTCTTGTATTCATTGAAATGTTTTGCCGAAACCTTGTGCTTGTGCCAGTGCATGGCCGTCAACGTCGGACCAAATACCTGCATGCGATACATGCCCACATTGCGCTGATTGGTATTTGGATCTTTTGTATGTATCACAGGCAGCGTCACAAATGGCCCACCGTCTTTTGGCCAGCATGTGATCACAGGGAGTTTTGTGATATCGGGCTGTGTCATGATGACCTGTTGACATTCACCCCTGCCACTTTTTATTTTTGGCATCCATGACGCAAACTGGTTTAGTTTGGGAAGCAGTTTCAATTTATCAATGATCCCTTCCTTAGGACTGGCCAGTAACTTGAACAGCCCTTCTATTTGTTTCGCTACATCATCCAGGTGCTCGACACCAAGCGCCAGGGACATTCTTTTTTCACTTCCATAAGCATTCATTAGTACAGGAAAATTGTAACCTGTATTTTCAAAAAGCAAAGCCTTGCCGCCGCTGGGTTGTTTGCTCATGCGGTCCGTGATCTCCGCCATCTCCAGTTTAGGATCTACATAATGGTTGATGCGAATTAATTCACCTAGTTTTTCTAATGTGTCAATAAAATGCTGGAGACTTCTATATGCCATGTCAGCAAAGGTAGAAACTTGATCGTCATAAATTATTCAACGGATCTGCGAGGATTATTTCAGTTTTACCCGAAGAACGTACATGTCATTCGTGATGTATAAGGTTTTCTGATCAGGAGAAAAGGCGCAATTGGAGGCGGCTGCGGTAAGCCTAATCCTTCCTAATAATTTTCCTTCTTTATTAAAGATCCAGACGCCGCCTGGACCTGTCGCAAACACAGTTCCATTTTTGTCGATCTTTAATCCATCGGGTAAACCTTTTGCCGTCGAGTCATATCCCGACGCCTTGTAAAAGATCCGGGGATTGGACAATGCATCGTTTTTCAGATCAAACGCGTACCACCAGGGTTTACCTGGATCAGAATTGGCAACGATCAGCGTTTTCTCACCAGAGAAAAATGCAATGCCATTCGGACGAGTAAGTGTATCAGTCAACAAAATAATTTCACCGTTTTTTTTCACCTTGAAGACTCCCTGGAAAGAAATTTCTTTCTTGGGATCTTGTAATTGCTTCTCCAATCCATAAGGAGGATCAGTAAAAAACAATTCGCCGCCGCTATTGTAAACAGCATCATTTGGACTGTTTAATTTTTTTCCCATGTAGTTGTTGGCAATGGAAATAAACTTGGGTTTCGGATCATGAATAGGCGCATCCATCCTTGCCACCTGCCTGTTCCCATGCTGGCAAAGCACGAGGTGACCGGATGCATCAAGCAGCAGACCGTTTGATCCCATTTCTCCTGCGCGTTTCATTGAATCAGTGTACCCTGATGGAGTTAGATAAATCTCTTTTCCTTTTTCTTCTGTCCACTTATACACAATGTTTTGAGGAACATCAGAGAATAAAAGCATTTTTTGTGACTCTACCCATACCGGCCCTTCACTCCAATCAAAACCTTCCGCGATGATCTCTGCTTGGGCATTCGGACTAATAATATTATCAAGCGCCTTGTCGATGCGCTCAATCGTTCCGATGGTTTTATATTTCATGTTCGCAACTTGTGCATGTGAAACACTATTATTACAGGAAATCACCAACAGGTAACTGGCCAGGATGAAAATTGGGCGACCCATACAAGATCTTTTAAAATCAATAATGCAGGATATTCTAGGCTTGTCCTTTCTTTGCGACCCTCTTTTTTTGAGTCGGCCTTGAAGCCTTCGCTTTTTTATTAAATTCTAATGAAAGGTTTATCCAGAAATCAAAGTCCTTTTTTGTTTTGATTCCTTCTTCGCTCACATAGATATAACCTCTATAATCTCTTCCTTTCATTTGCACTGTACGACTACCTTTTCTTACTACTACGTCGTCGTGAATGGCCGGATCTACGCGGCACATTATCCTATCGTTGCCTACGCTGATGCACATCTTTCCATTTACCATAAACGTGATGCCGCTAAACATTTTCTTTTCTTCAACATTTGGAATGGCGGCAAGTGCTGCCCGCACCCTGTTGGTTAATTGTTCGTTGTAAGCCATATAAAAATGTTTACGTTGCTAAGATAATTGATTGGTGCCCTTCCCGAATATTTTAGATCACTTTTGTTTTCCATTTCCCACTTCGCATGTACAGCCATGAGAAAACGAACAGACTGACCCAATAAAGCCATTCACTCATCCATCCATAAGAAATAGCCAGGAAAAATTTTTCCAGGACTAAATAAATATAAATGCAGTAAAGAGTGATAGTCACCGTTTCAATGAGTAAGGTCATGCGACTGTTACCTGTGCCAGTAACTGCATTTAACCATATTGTAGAAAATGACATTAACAACATAGCAATGGTCACGACCCGAACCACTGGTATGGCGTGTTCGGTAAAACCTTCGTTTTGGCCGAAAACAGAGAGAAGGATTTGCGGAAAAAGATTTATGAGCGTGCATATAATAAATGATACTCCCGTGCTGACGGTGATTATTTTTAGGATCAAAGGGTGCACCTGGTCATGCTTGCCCTGCCCGATGATATTGCTGACCATGGCAGCGCTGGTTGCAGCAAAAGCCCAGGTAATGCAGCCAATCAAGCCAAAAACATTTCGCATGATATTTGAAATGGCGAGCGCCTCCTGCCCATGATGCTCGATCAGGATATAAAAAAATACCCAGCTTGTTAGGCTGAAGGCCAATTGAAAAATCAAGGGTATTGATATGGAAAGGATCTGTTTAATGATCTTTTTGTTCCACGTAAAATGACTAAACAGGGAAAATTTCCTGCTGATACCTTTTTGCCATATCACGAGAAATATCACGAACATGCCGGTGAACTCAGCAATTATTGAAGCTATTGCCGCCCCATTAAACCCTTTTTCCGCGAAACCAAAATGTCCAAAGATGAGGCTGTAATCAAAAAATATATTCGCGATTGCTTCGGCTAAGGTTCCGAACACGAGGTATTTGCTTTGATTGGTTCCCACCAACAGCGCATTTCGCATTTGATAAACATATAAAAATGGTAATCCGCAGATTCGAATATTTAAAAAATGGATCGTTTTTGCCGCCGTATCGTGGGAATGAATGACCTGTTTCAGAATAGCGGGTGCAACAAACCACGTGAGCGAAATTCCAATCAAAGCGATGAGGAGCGCAATATAAATTCCCTGCGAGAAAATTTTCCCTATCTCATCAGGACGATTTTCGCCGGCACGTCTTGAGATCAGTGCCTGTAACCCGTTGTTCAGTCCAAAGCCGATCATGGCGAAAATGAGATAGTATACACCGGTGATCCCGGCAATGGCAAGAGATTGCTGGTTGTAGTGACCAAGGAAAATATTAGTGGTAATAAAATTGAATTGTGGAATGAGGATAGCAAAGCTGATGGGTAAGGCGAGTTTGATGATTTGCCTATATGAGGTTTCAACTTGTAAGCTATTAGTTGTTGCCATGATAAAAGGGGCTGCAAGTTAGTTGGTTTCGAGTTACGGGCTATGGGTTGCGGCTATGATTATTGGGATTTGGGACTTGATATTTGTTATTTGGATTTATCCTATTATTGCACGCCCATGAAGCCAGTATTTCGAATAGGAGGCAGTGAAGAATTAAATTCTTCCCAGGCGGTTTTGCTAATGGAGATCGGCGAAACGCATTGCTGTTTTGCCATTGTTGATTATGCAAATCAAATGATGGTGCAATTGGGTTACTACACGGCTGACGAGAAAGATAATGTTGATATTTTGCAAAAGCTGCTGGATGAACATGCCGAGCTGAGACAGTCATTCCGTCAAACGATCGTTGGGTATTATATGCCGGAAAATATTTTGATCCCGTCAAGGTTGTATCGCTATGAAGAAACGCAGGTGATGCTGCAAGCAATGTATGAGAAGGATAAAAGGGTATTCGTAAGTGAATCGATTGGTGACTGGCAGTTGCATAATGCGTATTGTGTTCCCGCAGCAACACACCAGTTGCTCGAACGGAGATTTGCAACCGGAAGTTTCTGGCATATCTATTCAGTTATTTTAAAAAATGGAATTCAACAACACGAAGGGGGCAGCCTGGCAATCGATTTCAAAACCGACAGCTTCAGCGTGGTGGCAATGAAAAATAATTCTTTATTGCTCGCGCAGATTTTTTCTTATACCAGGTCAGGCGACGTTTTGTACTGGCTGCTGAAAATCTGTGAGCAGTTTTCACTTTCTCAAAACGATGTTCGTGTATCGTTGTCGGGCTTGATCGATAAACAATCTGCGGTTTTTAAGGAGCTATATCAATATTTTTTGAATATTGAATTTGCATCTCTTGAAAATGACATTCAGCTGAGTGGGGATTTTGAAGAATACCCTGTTCATTTTTTTTCATCGTTATATAAGCTGGCATCATGCGTATCATAGGGGGAGAATTGGGCGGCAGAAAAATAAATCCACCAAGCAAGATGCCTTACACCAGGCCCACCACCGACATTGCCAAAGAGGGACTGTTTAACATCATTGAAAATAATCTGGTGATTCCTGAGCTAAAAACGCTTGACCTTTTTGGGGGAACGGGAAGCATCAGTTATGAACTGGCGTCGAGAGGAGCAACCGACCAAACGATTGTGGAGAAAGATTCAAAGATGCATGAGTTCATTAAAAAAATGGCAAGCCAACTCCAACTGAAACATTTGAAAATAATAAAAATGGATGTTTTTAAATTTATTGACCAGCGCACAGAACAATTTGATTTTATTTTTGCGGGGCCGCCCTATTCGCTGTCAAATATTGATGATCTGCCTGCGCTTATCTTTGAAAAAAGGATATTGAACGAAAAAGGATGGTTTGTCCTGGAACATACGCCAAGGAACGATTACAAAGATTTTCCGTTTTATAAGACGGAAAGAAATTACGGTAGCACAGTTTTTACCATATTCATTGAAAATAGAAGGTAGCAATGGCTGAAAAATGATGATAACGTTATTGGTATTTGAGCGATTCAATTATTATAATCACATGAAAAAAGAAGAAGGCAGGAGGATTTATAAGGGAAAAAGAAAGGAACTTTCAGAGGCAGAAAGAGTGAAGGCGAATGATCTGATGCTGATCCAGTTTCAAAAAGTAGACTTGCCCGAGATCCATCACTTACTTTCTTATTGGCCTATTGAAGAAAACCAGGAGCCCAACACTTCTCTCTTCAGCGGGTATCTTGAATTCAAGTATCCGTCAATAAAGTTTTTGTATCCCAAAGCTGATTTTCAGAAAAACGAAATGGAGGCCGTTGAAGTGGATGCGGACACAGCCTTTTTGAAGAATGCGTGGAATATCCATGAGCCCATGGATGGCACGCTTACAGATGCAGCTGTAATTGATATGGTATTTGTACCGTTGCTTATTTTTGACAAGCGGGGATACAGGATCGGTTATGGGCAGGGTTTTTATGACAAGTATCTTCAACAATGCCGGCCTGATTGTTTGAAAGTAGGTTTCTGCTATTTCGAACCGGTTGACGTGATAGAAGGCACCCACGAATTTGACGTACCTTTAAATCTTTGTATTACGCCGAATAATGTTTATGTTTTCTAACTGGTTTCTGAAATCTTTTCGCATTCTGTTCTTGCCATTTGCAATTATTTACTGGTTCATCATCTGGCTGCGCAATTTCTTTTACGATAAGAATATTTTTCGCTCATCGTCTTTTGGCCTACCAATTATTTGCGTTGGAAATTTATCACTTGGAGGTACGGGGAAATCTCCTATGGTCGAATTTTTAGTAGAGCATTTGAAAAACAAATTTCGAATAGCCACCCTAAGCCGCGGTTATAAACGAAAGACCAGTGGTTATGCCTTGGCAAATGAAAATGCAACCGCGCTAGATATTGGTGATGAACCGATGCTCTTCCATTTAAAATTTCCTGATGTGCCTGTAGCTGTAGGCGAAGAAAGGCTGGTGGCCATTCCACAGTTGCTGCATGACAGGCCCGAAACCCAGGCTATTATTTTAGATGATGCTTTTCAGCATCGCGCTATCAATGCGGGCCTGAATATTTTGCTTACTGATTACAATAATTTATTTACGCGTGATTTTTATTTGCCAACTGGTGACTTGCGTGACCTGAAATCGGGTTATAAAAGAGCCGATATAATCGTGGTGACAAAATGCAAACCTGACATGTCAAGGGACGAGGCGGACAGGATCCGGAAAGAAATTCGACCATTAGCACATCAGCAAATTTTTTTCTCAACCATTGAGTATGGTTTGCCGTATCACATCACCCGGCTTACGACATGTCAATTGAATTTAAAGACTGAAGTGCTCCTTGTAACGGGAATTGCTAATCCTCTGCCGCTAAAAAAATTGTTGGAGGAAAAGAGCCACGCTTATTACATGATAGCCTTCAGTGATCATTATATTTTTAGCATCGACGACTTACGGGATATTGAAAAAAGATTTGAAAAAATTGACGCGGCCAATAAAATTATTTTAACCACCGAAAAAGACGCCATTCGGTTGATGAAATTTAAAACCGAGTTGGACACAATGCCAATGTATGTGATCCCAATCCGGCACTATTTTTTATTTGGCGAGAAGGAAAAGTTTATTGAATCAACAGTAAAGTTCGTTGACGAATTTAAGTCACTCCCTTTGAAAGACCAACACACAGAATTATCGCGAAGGGATGCCGTTGATACCGGGGGTACAACTGTCCACAGAACCACTTTGGGAGACTAATTTCCTCACGCCGCGACAGATAGATAACGCTCCATTGTAACTTATTGGAGTGATAAAAATTATTTCATGGGAAGAAAAAATTCGAAGAAAAAAAAGAAGGAAAGATATTTCAGCCACGAAGAAACACTCCAGGGTGTATTAGATATCAGCCGGTCGGGAATGGGTTTTGTGATGGTAGAGAATCTGCCGGTGGATGTGATAGTAAAACCGGGCGACTTTAATACCGCTTTGCATGGCGATACAGTTCGCGTGAGCATCAAAGAGCAAAGAAAAGACGGGGGGCGAATGCAGGGAGTGATCTCCGAGGTCTTGCGCCGAAAGCAGACTGAATTCATGGGCAAAATGGAAATGAACGAGGGCTTCGGATTTTTTGTTGCTGAAACGGATAAGCCGATGCCGGACATTTACATCCCAAAGCAGAATTTTAATGGAGCAAAAGATAATCAAAGGGTAGTTGTACGGCTGTTGGAGTGGGAAAAAGATGGCAAGCGACCGGTAGGCGAAGTAGTTTCCGTGATGGACGAAGAAGACAGCAGTGACCTCGCGATGAAGGAAATTTTGATGGAAAATGGTTTTCCGCTCGAGTTTGGTGATGAGGTGATGGCAGAAGCAGCGAGAATCCCGGATCAAATTTCAAACGAAGAGATCAGGAGAAGAAAAGATGTTCGCGAGATACTGACCTTCACGATCGATCCTATCGATGCAAAGGATTTTGACGATGCGCTATCGTTTCGGGTATTAAAAAATGGGAATTATGAAATAGGCGTACACATTGCCGACGTGGCGCATTATGTGGAAGAAGAGACGGCCCTTGACAAAGCTGCCTATGAGAAAGCAACTTCGGTTTATTTACCAGACAGGGTAAACCCCATGTTGCCTGAGCACATATCAAATGTCTTGTGCTCGTTAAGGCCACATGAAGAAAGTCTTACTTTTTCTGCAATTTTTCAAATCACTCCTAAAGGACAGGTAAAGCAACACTGGTTGGGCAAAACTGTGATCCATTCCGATCACCGGTTTACTTATGAAGAAGTGCAGGAGATCATTGAAACAGAAGAGGGATTGTATTCCGACGAAATTTTGATCCTCAATCAACTGGCCCAGAGATTTCGCAAACAGCGATTTAAAAACGGAGCCATTAACTTCTCATCACAGGAGGTGCGTTTTAAACTTGATGAGAATAAAAAGCCAATTGGGATCATCGTAAAAGAGAGTAAAGAGGCCCACCAATTGATCGAGGAATTCATGTTGCTCGCAAACAGGACAGTGGCAAGTGATCTTTCAAAAATAAAACTGAAAAATAAACCCATACCTTTCCCATACCGCGTGCATGATAATCCCGATGAAGAAAAATTGATTCCTTTCATCACTTTTGCGAGAAAGTTTGGTCACAAATTCGATACCTCTTCACCCGATGCGATCGCCGCATCATTTAACCAGATGTTAGTGGATGTGCATGGCAAACCAGAGCAACATGTATTGGAACAATTAGGTATTCGCACTATGGCAAAGGCGAAATATGCCACCGAAAATATTGGCCATTATGGTTTGGGATTTGAAAACTATTGTCATTTTACTTCCCCGATTCGACGTTATCCTGATGTGATTGTGCACCGGGTGCTGCACCAGGTCATCGAAAATAAACTTCGTGTGGATAAAAAGATGGAAGAAAAGTGCAAGCATTGCAGTGAAAGAGAAAGAGCCGCCATGGAAGCTGAACGTGCGGCAAATAAATACAAACAGGTAGAATACATGCAGAATTTTTTGGGTGAAGAATTTGAAGGAGTAATTAGTGGAGTGGCTTCGTTTGGTTTTTGGGTGGAAACAGTTGAACACAAGTGCGAGGGTCTTGTCAGCTTGAACAGTCTTCTTGATTTTGATGACTTCCGCCATGTGGAAAATGATTATTGCCTGGTGGGTCAGCGTTCAGGAAGAAAATTCAGGATGGGAGACAAGGTCTGGATAAAAGTTGTGGCCGCGAACCTTACCAAACGTCAACTCGATTATGAGTGGGTGGTTGCAAGCGGTCTGAAAGATGGAAGGAAGAATAGGAAGAAATAAGAGGTCGGAAGCATGAGGTCGAAGGTAAGAGGCAAAAAGTAACGTCTGCAGTGAAGAGTTTCGAATGCCAATAAAATAAAAACTTTTCTTGGTGTGTTAATTAGCCTATGAGCTTGCTATCAGAATTTTTAAAATCACAAAGAGATTGTACATATCTTACGATAGGAATTAGGTAGAAGAATCCGGAAGCTGCCGCGTCGGTTTATTTTAAAACTGGCATATCGTACCTCCTACTTCCTACCTCATACTTAACCGCTATGCAGTCATTTGAACTCTTATCTCAAAAATTTGCTCTTCATTTTGAAAGGCCTCATTTTCCTCCTGAGCCATCTTCCTTGTACCGTCCCAATGAGTATTTTTTGCAGTTAGGTGGAAAAAGGATCCGGCCTGTATTGTGCCTGATGGGAAATGAATTATTCGATGACATCAATCCTGATGCCTGGCATGTTTCGACTGCCATTGAACTCTTTCACAATTTTACGCTGATACATGATGATATGATGGATAAGGCCCCCTTGCGTCGCGGAAATGAGACAGTGCATACTAAGTTTGGAGAAAGCACAGCGCTCCTGGCCGGTGATGTAATGCTTGTTGCTGCGTATGACTATCTGAATGAGATCAATACTTCTTATATCCATTCCGTAATCAGTTTATTCAACAAGACCGCCAGGGAGGTTTGTGAGGGCCAGCAGCTGGACATGGATTTTGAGAAGGCGGATGATGTTAGCCTGGAGGATTACCTCCACATGATCGAATTAAAAACGTCTGTACTGCTCGCGGCCAGCCTGAAGCTTGGTTCGATATTGGGCGGAGCCTCGCAAAGAAATCAAAATCTTTTGTACGAATTTGGAAAAAAACTGGGCATTGCTTTTCAAATCCAGGATGATTACCTGGATGCCTTTGGCGATCCAGAAAAATTTGGCAAGGAAACGGGCGGCGATATAAAGGCGAACAAAAAAACTGTTCTTCTTATCCAGGCTCTGGCGACTGCAGATGCTTCACAAAAAAAAGAACTAAAAAAATTAATAAATGGCAACGGGGAAGGCAAAACTCAAAAAGTTCTGCAATTGTTTCATGATTGCAAGGTAAATGAATGGGCTCTGCAGCTAAAGAATAGATACCTCGATGAGGCATTGAACCATCTTGAAGATGTTGCCGTACTTTCCAAAAGAAAGGAGCCGCTGATGGAACTCGCTCACTTCCTGATCCACCGGGAGAACTAACTTCTAAGAATTCACTGAGTAACTAATGGCAGGACACAGGCTATTACAATCGCAAGATCAATCACAAGGCTTAGAAAAAATGTTGGTATAGTAGTTTTTGTTGGCTGCGCTGCGAGGTTAACGACCAAAGTTCCTCCCATAGCTGCCATGCCTGCTATCCATAAAAGAAAATTATTCGAGGTCATGGCGATAGTTAGTACAACAATTGGAGTGATTATACAACCATGGACTGCCAGTGATAGTGCAAGCCATCCCAGGCGGTTTTTCTCCTGTTCGCCACACCATTTGAAAAATTTACTCAACAAATCAAATTGAATGGACGGTTTGTAAGAGGGAACATGGGTTTGTGCTGTTGTTTCATGTCAATATATTTTCTGAAAGCAAAGATGCAATCCCTCACACGGTGCCATTATGATCCTTATTTGTTTGTTTGCTGATTTTTATCAGTCGTCCATCTTTCACAGTAAAATATTAACTGCAAAAAATATGTCTATACATTTTTTTGACTATTTTGAACGTCAAACCGGCTAATGGCAAATCAACTTTTCCGCAAAAAGAGCATTCCAACCATTTTACGCGACGCACAGCAAGGATTGAGTGATAGCGAAGGACACCGCACTGATCTAAAAAGGGTACTCAAAGTTCGTGATCTTACTTTTTTGGGAATTGCCGCAGTAATAGGTACCGGTGTTTTCACAGCCATCGGTTCCGCGAGTTTCCACGGCGGGCCCGCTGTTATTCTGCTCTTCTCATTTACTGCCCTGGCCTGCAGTTTCGCAGCTTATTGCTACGCTGAGTTTGCATCCACCATTCCTGTTTCCGGAAGCGCTTACACTTATTCTTACGTTTCGTTCGGAGAAATTTTTGCCTGGATCATTGGCTGGGATCTGCTGATGGAATATGCGATCGGAAACATTGCCGTTGCTATTTCATGGAGTCAGTATTTTGTAAGAGTATTGGCCGGCTTTAATATTCACATCCCTGAATGGATGACGATTGATTATTTCACCGCTCATCATGGTTTTGTCGCCGCATCCACGGAACTATCGAAAGGCACACCATTTAGTTCATTAGACCAGGGTTTACAAACCACTTACAATGCATGGCAGCACTCACCCATGCTAGGCAGCTTTCATCTCGTCATGGATGTGCCAGCCTTCTGCATCGTTGTACTCATCACCTATATCGTGTATGTAGGTATTCGTGAATCCCGCACGGCAAATAATGTCATGGTGCTGATAAAACTGGCTATAATTCTCCTGGTAATTATTGCAGGCGCATTTTATGTAAGTCCGGGCAATTGGAGCCCATTCATGCCCAATGGATTTAGCGGTGTCATGAGTGGAGTATCGGCGGTGTTTTTTGCCTATATCGGGTTCGATGCGATCTCAACGACCGCCGAGGAATGCCAAAATCCTCAGCGCGATCTTCCTAAGGCAATGTTTTATACTTTGTTTATTTGCACTGGCCTGTACATCGTATTGGTGCTGGTTCTTACGGGAATGACCAGTTACGCAAAATTGAACGTTGCCGATCCGCTTGCATTTGTTTTCCAGGACCAGAACTTAAGGCTTAGTAATTTACTGGCGGGAGTAATTTCTGTGAGTGCAATTATTGTTATCGCTTCGGTATTGCTGGTTTACCAGCTGGGCCAACCGCGTATTTGGATGAGCATGAGTCGTGACGGCCTGCTGCCTCCCATCTTTCCTAAATTCAAGACGCCTTCCTTCTCTACTATCCTCACGGGATTGGTGGTCGGCATACCGGCTTTGTTCCTGAATCTTGATGTGGTGATTGCACTCACAAGCATAGGAACCCTGTTTGCGTTTGTGTTGGTATGCGGCGGTGTGCTCATTCTAGAACAACTGCCTAATCGCCCGGAAAGCAAATTCAAAGTGCCTTATTTCAATGGAAAATATATTGTTCCAGTCTTGCTTCTTCTGGCCATGATCATTATTTATATTAAACTTCCCGGTTACTACGCAGGACTTTTCAAAAAAGAAGGACTACCCATGCTGGTCTTTTTTATTGTAGCCATCATTGTTTCTATTTACACATTCTTAAAAAATTTTTCATTGATACCCGTGTCTGGCTTATTGAGTTGTTTCTATTTAATGTCGCAGGAGAGCCACACAAACTGGTATCGCTTTCTGATTTGGCTGGTAATAGGACTGGTTATCTATTTTACTTATGGACGTTGGAACAGCAAGCTTGCAAAAGGCCCCCTGTCCCGCTAACGCTTGCGCAAAGCTTCGTCCGGCGCCATAGGCTATGGCCGACGGCGTCAGCGTCAGCGCAAAGGGGAGACTTAGGTCGCAGTTGACTGTTCAGATTTGAAAGCTTTTAGAAATAGGTAATTTATGTTGGCCAGCTTTTGCAATTCTATTTAGCGTTCATTGCGTCGCATGCCTACGATAAATGTCGGCATCCCGACCGAAGCGTCGGTGACACTTGTACGTTCTTATCTCTTTGCAGCTTTACCTCATTCTCTCCCAAGGAGTCCTTCGGACCGGCTCCTTCTCCGCAAATGGAGAAGGAGCGGTACTGCCTTGCAATTCCAAACTTTTTGTTCTACCACATCAATTGTTGATAAATGTTGAACACAGGTATACTGTTAATTTGTTAGTACAAATGCGGATCGAAGATTTGTTGCTTGGCCTCCCTCTCCGCAAGCGGAGAGGGAATGAGGGTGAGGTTTATCTTTGCACTATGAAATTCCAGATCGGTGATAAAGTTTTAATTCTTCATTCCAATGAAGAAGGTGAAGTGATCGACATTATCAACAACAAAATGGTCATGGTTGATGTAAGAGGCGTAAAGTTTCCTGCCTATATTGACCAGCTTGATTTCCCTTATTTCAAACGATTCTCTGAAAAGAAATTATTTTCAAAGAAAAGAGAGAAAAAATATATTGATGACGTAAAAAAAGAAAAAGATAGTGCTCAAAAGATCTCGGACGGAGTATGGATCACATTCCTGCCGGTTATGGATTCAGATGAGTTTGGCGATGAGGTCGTGGAAGAATTAAAAATTCATTTATTGAACAGAAGTGACACGGCCTACAGGTTTATTTACAAATTGAACTACTTTGGAAAAACTGATTTTGACTTGAAAAATGAGATCCTCCCATTCCAGGATTTTTATTTACATGATATTCCTTTTGAGAATCTCAATGATAGCCCCACATTTGAATTTGAATTCTCTTTACTGCAACCGCACAAAGAGAAAGCTGAACATTATGAAGCCTCGCTACGGCTGAAACCCAGGCAACTTTTTGCAAAGATTGAAGAGATAAGACTGAAGGGGGAGGCCATATTCTCTCATCGTCTGTTCGAAACATACCCTGCGAAAGAGGTAGACGAAAAGCTTGAAACTGGATTCATGCATTCAAAAGCCTATGACGCCTCACAAGCAAGCCGGCATTTAGAACCACCCCGTTCTGTGGTTGATCTGCACATTGAAAAAATTACCAACGACTGGCGAGGTCTCAGCAACCATGAAATTGTTTCCCTGCAATTAAAAACCTTTGAAAAATATTATGATCTTGCTGTAGCTCATATGCAGCCATCATTAATTGTCGTACACGGTATAGGAACCGGAAGATTGCGTGAAGAAATCCACGAACAACTCAAACATCGTAAGGAGGTAAAAACTTTTGTTAATCAGTATCATCCTGCCTTTGGCTATGGGGCTACTGAAATATTTTTTGAATATTGAAATTTATAAAAATAGTTCATTGGTAGCCGGGTTTTAAATCGTCGGCTACTCATAAAAAATTGGCCACAAATCGCTGAGAGTAAAGGCTACTCTTAAAATTACCCGACATCCCTAAAATCATAAATAGATATTAGAATTAACTTTGCGTCGCTACAAGCCAGGCTATCGTCCCGACCGAATCGTTGGGGAGGAAAGTCCGGACAGCACAGAGCATTGCACCGGTTAAGAGCCGGGTCCCGACTCGTCGGGAACAGATAGTGCCACAGAAAATAACTGCTCACTCATCCCCTCCTTGGAGGGGTAGGGGTGGGTAAGGGTGAAAACGTGAGGTAAGAGCTCACGTCCCGATATGGTAACATATCGCGAGGGTAAACCTTGCATGCTGAAATGCCACATAGACCAACCCTTGAGAACTGCTCGTTCGATGCCGACAGGCGGGTTGGTGGGTAGGCAGATTGATCCCGATGAGTAATTATCGGGACAGATAAATGATAGCGCCCTGAGTTTACCGAAGGGAACAGAATCCGGCTTACAGGCTTGTAGCTTCTTAAAAAGTCAAAATTTAAAAGTAAACTCACATTCAGGTGCCTTCTTTTGAATTTTGAATTTTGACTTTTTAATTTCTAGTAAGACGCATTTCCAATATATCCCCCGATTTCCATCAACCACGCAAGTCCCAGGTGAACGACCAGGCCTCCGTAAATTGACCTGGTATTATAGACAACTATGCCCAACAACACTCCCCCGAAATAAGAACTGATGCATTCACCCAATGGTTTTCCAAAATGAATTGTACAATAGAAACAAGCCATTGGTAGAATAGTATCCATGCCCGCCCATTTTATGAAGGCAAGGATCAGAAAACCGCGAAAGAAAATTTCAATGCCAAAAAAATCACTTCCGTATGACAACTCAAATAATAATTTATAAAGCCATGTTAAGTGAATACTGTTATCAAGGTGTAATACAGATTTTATTTTCGGATACATGGCAAGAAAATCTGGTTGCGTGGCGGCTGCAGCGATCAACGGCACCATGCATGCCAACATCAGCAAATAAGGTTTCCATTTGAAATTTTTTGTTGCGTGCCCATAAAATGGTTGGTCATTATCAAATATCCCCCACAATAATAACAAAATGCTAACGACGATCAGTAATCGTGCGGGCCACGAATAGACCTGGTTCCAGTATTCATTCCAATTCGGGTCGTTTGAAAAGGGGAGGCGAGTGAGCAATGCCATTTTCAAAGAAAAGATCACTGGCCCCACGACCAGCAGAAAGATAAAAAGTTTACTCGCGAAAAATTTTTTTTTCAAAATAAGCCAGCAATAAAAATATGGCAACACAAAAGCTGTTGTAAAAAGTATGGTATGTCCCGCAAACTGAGTCCAGATAAGGCTTTGATTGGTAGTCAATTGAAATTCGAGCCTGTCATGATAGTTAAGAAAAATAAGTATTGCTGTCTGAACCGTGCAGAGTACCAAAAGTTTTTTATCTAAGTATCGAAAATATTCACGGATATAACCAATGATCTCTTTCATTCAAAATGGAAAATAATTTTTTTAACCGGCATTTAAACTTTTTTCATGCAACCGGTTCTTAAAATACGTGATTATAAATCCACAACCCTAAAAAGTATAGCCATGAAAATTATTTCAATTAACCGGACCATTATTGCTGTGTTTATCTTCCTGGGCACAGCATTTTTATTCTCCTGTCAAAAGGAAACAAGTCTCAGTAATTCAACTACAGTTACCGAGGAACAAGCAGCTACCTATTCTGACGAAAGTGCACAGGCCGATGCAAGTTTCGATGATGTGACCGATGTGGGTATGACTGCCGCCGATGAAGACAACACGGCGAGTGTTGGTCGAATGGATCGTGATTATCATCCTGATTTTGCAGAACTCCGTGCGGCCATTGGACTTTGCGCCACGATCACTGTTACCCGGAACGACACTACTTATCCCAAAACAATAACTATAGATTTTGGTGATAGCTGTGTGGGTCTCGATGGAAAGCTTCGTAGTGGTAAAATAGTGCTACATCTTACAGGCCCTATTCGCAAACCCGGTTCTGTGCTCACCATTACGTTCGTCAATTTTTACATTAATCATATTCACCTCGAGGGCACCAAGATCATCAGCAACCTGAATGAAAATGGGGCCATCAAATTCACCGTGCAAGTGGTTGGTGGCAAAGTTACCTTCCCGAGCGGGAGAGGATATAGCTATGAAAGTTTCAAGTACAAAAAACAAATTGCCGGAATGGATACACGTATTGTGCGCGATGATGCATTTGAAATTACCGGTTGGGCAAAAATTGAAGTTAACAATGGAGTAGTTATCAAACTTGAAATAGTGGATCCGCTGATCAAAAAAGTGGCTTGTCATTGGATAAGCGATGGTACCCTGAAAATCCAGATCAATGACCGCGTATTAAAACTTGATTATGGTTTTCCGCACAATGGTGAATGTGACAACAAAGCCTTGCTAACCTGGAATAATGGAAATAGTCAACGAGTTATTTTGTTACCCTAAGCAGTTAGTTTGTGAGTCGGAAAGTCCCGTCAGCTTCGGCGGGACTATTTTTATTAGCCATCACGCTCAATCACGATGTCTTAAGCAATAATTCATTTTCCCTTTTTAAAATTTCGTTCGATCCACACTACGGCTTTCTTTACATAATATTCCTGGTCATTCTCCAGATTTCTTACTAGCTTTTTGATTTCGTCATGTGCCTCGGTCTGCCGGGTATACCATTCAACCATCACAAGCGATAACCTCCGCTGCCACGGATCTTTTGAGTGATTCAATTTCTTTGCGAGGTCAAAAATTTGTTGCTGGTGCGTTCTGACAATACTTCTAAGGACTTGCATTCCTAATCCATCGCAAACCGCCCAGTTGTCAATTTCCTTGGAAAGTCCTTTGAATAGCCTGAGTAGCTTGTCTGGATCCGATTTACCGATCTTCTCAAGAATTTTTATAGCAATTATTTTTTCTTCCAGGGCTCCTGACTCCCAAAGCTCCTCTGCCAGCTCAAAAGAACCAGTTTTATATTTTTTTGCCAGTTCATTCAGGACGGGTGTTTTCACACCATATATTTTTTGTTTGCCGGGCACTACTTTCTCGAAGAACTCCCTGTTATTTTCAGAAGAGTTCGCTTTGAGTGCTCGCCGGATTTCCGTTAGCTGTTTCTTCATGCTCGGTCAATATACTTGTTCTTATGTTGTATCTGCGAGAAAGTAGTTCTGATTTCTCCTTCAACTTGCGTAAATATTTCTTTGGTGGAAAGAAATTTGTCCCGTATAATCTTTCATATTCGGGAAGCAGGGCAGGATCGTATCTTTTTAAAAAATTAAGATATAGTGGTTTGCTGTCTGCTCGCTCCTTCCCGAAGAGAGTCAAGCCTCCAACAAGAATATAATCTGCTCCATGTTTTTTTGCTGCTGAAATAGTTCGTTCCAGTTCCTCTTCTGTGTCACTTAAAAATGGCAGCGTTGGTATAGCATTTACTCCAGCTAAAAATCCCTGCTGTTTTAATTGATGCATCACTTCCAATCGTTCCTCGGGAGTCGCCGCACCCGGCTCGAGTATGTTTGTGATTTTCTGATTCATCGATGAAACCGAAACCGATAAAATCGCTCCCCGATTTAATTTCCTTTTCAGATCATCAGGAAGAATGGCACCTTGATCGATTTGCTTCAAAAGCTCAACATCTCTTAAAATTGATGTGGACTTGGTACTGATGAACACCGGGAAACGATACTTCAACAATAACTCCAGCATGCCCTGTGTCAGTTTCCATTTGTCCTCATGATGCATATAGGCATCGGTCGCTGAACCAACGGCAACAAATCCGTACTGACCTTTTTTTGCACGGGCAAGTAATTGTTTTTCCAATATTTTAAGGGCATTCGATTTTATGGCGAGTCCATCTTCCATGTTCTCACCATATTTGCTGCCGCGTATGTAGCAATAAAGACAATTACAACTGCAGCCTTCGTAAGGATTTACCGAATATTCAGTAAGGAACCAACTATCGCGTTGCTTGTGTTTGTTAAGAACAGAGCTGACTTGTTTTTGATGGACCATACTCAAAAATAGAACAACAATGTGTTGAACAGGTCACAATGTAATCTCCTTCCAAGAGGGATGTACCGATTTATCGGGACAGGGAGATCTTCAAAATATCTATATGCATTAAGCCGATAAATGTAAGGCCGTTGTATGAAAGAATTGAACTACTTACCCTGGTCAATGCTTTCCTGACAATTGTCCAGCGTCATTTTTTCCATTTGTTTATTGGCAGATGACTTGGTGACCTCGATCATTTCCAACCTGGCTCTTGTAATGCTTGATTTTATATTGCAGGCAACATAGTTACTACCACCGGGTTCTACTTCTATTTCCACATCGGTTTCTTTTTTGAACATCCCAACGCCCCCGATTTTAGCAGAGATCACATGTTTGCCGGGCTTTGCCGGCATTTTTATAAACTTGTTATTACTCAGCTTACAAATTTTTTGCTCATCTACAAATATGGACCAATTTGCACCAGCTCCAGCAAATTGCCCAACCCGATAGATATAGATGAATGAAGAATCAACATAGGGTTTTGGAGAATTTAAAGTTCTTGCCGATAGGCCGAAAACTGTCGCAACCAAAATTGCAGTTAGTAGAAGTTTCATGGTGGTGTAATTTTAATTTCAAAAATAACTATATTATTTTCTTATCCAAAAACGGTGTCAATTTTTGATTAAAGCATAAATTAAAAAGTTCCCGAAATTCGCCTCTTTGCGTTAAGTACTGAAACTAACTTTCATATTTTAAAATATCATTTGCAAAAAAGGCCAGCCCATATTCTTCCCCTGATCGTGCTTTCCCAGTTTGCAGGTACATCATTGTGGTTTGCCGGTAATGCTATTTTGCCGGATATTCAACTTGAGTTAAATATTCATGGCAATGCCCTGGGCAACATCACGTCTGTAGTACAATTTGGTTTCATCGCGGGCACGCTCGTATTTGCAATTTTTTCTATTGCTGATAGATTTGCATCGTCAAAAGTGTTTTTTGTTTCGTGCATGGTCGCAGCCGCTGCTAACGTTTCCATTATCTGGTTAGCAAAAAATATGGCAACTCTGTTTGTACTGCGATTTATCACCGGTTTTTTTCTTGCCGGTATTTATCCTGTAGGAATGAAGATCGCTGCGGACTGGTATGAAAAAGGTCTTGGAAAAGCGCTGGGCTACCTCGTGGGTGCACTAGCCATTGGCACTGCATTCCCTCATTTATTAAAATCAAATTTGTATGCGCTGCCATGGAAACAGGTCTTATTGTTTACCTCCTTATTCGCAGTTCTGGGAGGCCTGCTTATTTTGCTCTTCGTGGGCGAGGGACCGTTTCGAAAGGAAGGAGGTCAATTTCGGCCGTCAGCTATTTTTCAAATTTTTCGATCGGCGGATTTTCGGGCTGCCGCATTTGGGTATTTTGGTCATATGTGGGAGTTGTATACTTTCTGGGCCTTCGTACCGACAATAATTTCCCTGTATAGTTCAACCGATCATGAAATTAACATTTCCTCCTGGTCATTTATGATCATCGCGATCGGGGGGTTGAGCTGCGTCGCCGGAGGCTATATGTCGCAAGAAATCGGAAGTGGCCGTGTAGCTTTTTATGCGTTGATTTGTTCCGGATTATGTTGCCTGGCATCCTTTAGTTATTTTCAATTACCCTTTCCCGCTTTTGTATCGATCATGCTCGTGTGGGGAATTTCTGTAATTGCAGACTCGCCCCAGTTCTCTACACTGGTAGCTCAAACCGCCATCCCGGAATACAAGGGCACGGCTTTAACGATGGTTACGAGTGTTGGATTTGCTATCACCATCGCAAGCGTTCAGTTGATCAATTACGTTTTTCACACGTGGACAAAAGCCAATCATGTTTTTGTTTTGTTGGCGCCAGGACCAATTATCGGGTTAATCTTTCTCCTTCGACTAGTAAAAGAAAAGAAATAAAAGTAGTGCGAGACCCTTCAATTATTCGCGCATTGCAATTACCTGGCCACGGATTTCACCATTAGGATAATTCAACGTACTAATGTTGTAATAAATATTTCCATTCAGCAAATCGTCAGTCACCAGGTCCCCCGCGACGATTGATCCCGACGCCTTGCCGGTAGCAGAATTGATATTGACAGGAAGCTTTACTAACACTTCTGCCGTACCACCAACTCCTGCAGGTCCGTGAAAATTTATAGCTGTCACATTACCGGATAAGCCCGACCAGCTGACTATATATTCAAGTGAATGGTTATCGATGTTAAAGGTGCCATCCAAACTTGCCGTTGCTTGCGTGCCCACCTGGGGCACTTCTTGTGAACCGGAGGCATTACCAAAAAGGACATAGGCATTCTCATCTTTATCACTGGATTTAGTGCAGGAATTTATAAGTGCAAACAAAAAAGCTACTAAATACAAAAAGCAGCGTCTTAAAGGGAAATTTTTCATCTTGAATGTCAACTGATCGATTAATCTTTCTCAAAAACATTACCAATTCTTAAACCCTGCTTGAAAAATCAAACGAATAAGATGATTCTTGGCCAGGGGTCATGCTTTCCAGTAACTTGTAAGGAAAATGAGCCTGTAAAGTGAAAAGAATTGTCATTATCGGGGCAACATCGGGTATTGGCCTTGAGCTCGCAAAATTATACATCCAAAATGGAGACCGGGTCGGAGTTACGGGAAGAAGAGGTTATTTGCTTGATAAACTGCAACAACAATTCCCTTCGCAGGTTGAAACGGAGCCCTTTGACGTAATGGGGTTGGAAAATGTTCCCCACCTTGAATCATTGATCAAAAAGTTAGGAGGACTCGATACACTGATCTACAATTCCGGATTTGGAAACATAAGTGACCAACTTGACTGGACAATTGATAAACAAACAACCCAAACCAATGTAAACGGCTTCGTAGAAATTGTAAACTATGCCTTTAATTATTTTGTAAAGCAGGGAAGAGGTCAAATAGCTGCAATTTCGTCGATCGCTTCTTTAAGGGGAAATAGCCAGGCGCCCGCCTATAGTGCCAGTAAAGCATTTATGAGCACATACATGGAAGGTTTATATTTCAAATCAGTGAGATTAAAAAAACGAGACCCGGTAATCGCTATAAGCATCACCGATATTCAACCAGGCTTCGTCAATACGAAAATGGCAAAGGGTAAAATTCGTTTTTGGCAAGCTGCTGTTGAAAAAGCTTCACGCCAGATCTTTAAGGCCATCAACAACAAAAAAAGAAAAGTTTATATCACCCGCCGCTGGGCCATCGTTGCGTGGATTTTGAAATGGATGCCGAATTGGGTCCTGCGAAAATTTGCATGATTGATCCCGTTGGCACGAGTCACATCGGCATATCCTGGCAAATCTTATAATTTCAAATTTATTGCAATCATGAAATTTGTTTCTGCCATCGGGAAATAGTAGTTGTTAACGATCAGCTCTCCTCCATAAATGTAATTATATGTGTAACCATTGGGCTCGTATTTTTTGTTGAAAATATTGTTCACCTGGAAAATGATATTTGCATCCTTCAAAACCTTTCTATGAAGAGTATAGATAGCCCTTGCATCCTGCACATAATAGGCATTTAGTTTTCTTCCACCATTTTCCGTATTATCCAGATATTGTTTGCTTACATATTTGCTCATCATTCCCAATTCAAAATTTTTAATTGGGAAAAAACTTAC
>VBAQ01000009.1:2842-28120 GCA_005883765.1 Bacteroidota bacterium | reverse complement strand
AACTGCAGATCAGCAAAGATGACAAGTATTGAACCGGTACGAGCATCACTACGAATGAATGGACGACTGCCAGCTACAAGACTATTGAATATTGCCACCAATAATAACAATAAAAGAGCCCAACGTAAAATACTGTGCAGATGCACCAGGAAGGAATACATATCGGCGTTCATATAAGTTGGTTTAGGGGATTCAAAATTAGGGAAATGAGTAATGAGTTATCAGTAATGAGTAAAAAAATTGGCAGTTGGCTCATACTACTTCTGTTGCTCCGAGCCGTCACCACTCATCACCAATTAATCCACCCAATCAGCGACGAAAATATTTGTGTCCCTGGTACCACCGTTATTCCGATTGCTGCACCATACAATTTTCTTTCCGTCAGGTGAGAACATGGGAAAGGCGTCAAAGGTATTGCTATGCGTGATCTGCGAAAGATTGGTTCCATCTTCGTTTATCATATAAAGATCGAAAGGAAAGCCTCGTTTGTATTTATAATTGGACGCGAAAATGATTCGCTTGCTATCGTGAAAAAATGAAGGAGCCCAATTAGCCTGGCCAAAGCCGGTGACCTGGTGTGCGTCGCTGCCATCAACATTGGCAACAAATACTTCCATGTTAAGCGGTGCTACCAGGTTTTGTGAAAGAAGATCTTTATACTCACTGATCTCATTCTCTGTTCGTGGCCTTGAGGCCCGCCAGATAATTTTTTTTCCGTCTGGGCTAAACCACGCCCCGCCATCATAACCTGGTGTGTTGGTAAATCTTTTTTCCGTCCCTGTTTTCATATCCATGATGTACAGGTCAATGTCGCCATCCTTATCACTGGTATAGATCATTTTTTTTCCATCGGGAGAAATGGTCGCTTCCGCGTCATAACCCTTTGAGCGGGTCAGTTGCCTGATAATTTTTCCATCGAGATCAGCCATGAAAATATCATAACTCTCGTATAGCGGCCAGATGTATTTATTCCCGTATTTGCTTCTGTCCGGCACTTGAGGGCATGTATCCGCAGCCAAATGGGTAGAAGCATAGATAATGTGCTTGCCATCCTTCGTAAAAAAGGCACACGTGCATCTGCCTTTGCCCGTGCTGATCATTTTGTATTCGAATTTGTCTCCGGGCTTTTGAGGAACTTTACCAACAAATATCTGGTCGCACATCAAACCTTCTTTCGGTTTGGTTCGCTGAAAAACAATGTACTTGCTGTCATAGCTCCAGTATGCCTCGGCATTATCACCTCCAAAAGTCAGTTGCTGAACATTTTTAAAATGGCCTTCACCGGGATAAAGTATGGTATCGGTTGTGAATGGTGAGTTGTGTCCGACAGGACTCCTTCGGAGAGTGGTGAGTGATGCGTGTAAAAGATACTTCTTTGAGCTAAATGAAAACATAATGCTCAAAAAGAAAGTCAACGCAAAAAAAGAAAAAAGTCTACTCATGACAAATTTATCCGTGTAATCGTTTTAAATCGTTAGATCCGCGGTCAAAAATAATCTTTGTCCAGCGATTTCTAAGGCCAGTAATTCTTTAAACAATTAGTTTTGTTTTATCCTTGAAAATATGAAGTCGCATATCGGAATACTCCTGGCCTTTATTGGTTTGCTCATTGCATTCATTAGTTGTAATAGTCATAACGCTGTTTCCCCTTATGAAGATATTCTATCGCGACCTCCTTATGCGGGACTGACTGATAGCATTCGTCAAAATCCCGCCGATCCCGATTTGTATTACCGGCGTGGAGTGTTATTGCTCAAAAACAACAATAATCCCCCGGCACTGGCTGATCTTAGAAAGGCATGGTCACTCAACCAAAAGGAAGTGTACGCGATTGCCATCAGTAATATTTTGTTAGATGGAAAACCAGATTCTGCGATTTCGTTTCTCCAGCAGGCATTAAAATTTTTGCCTTCAAGTGTTCCCCTGCACATTAACCTAATCCAGGCTTATGCCAATCAGCAAAAACCAGAGGAAGCATTGACGATCTGTAATGAGACACTTCAGCAACATCCCGACCAGGTAGGCGTATTGATGATGAAGTCCGATCTATTGGAAATGAAAAATGATTCCCTGGGTTCCATCAGGGCTCTGGAGCAGGCATATCTTTTTGCTCCGTTCAATGAAGATCTATGTTATAACCTTGCATTTAAATATGCTCAAGGCAAAAATCCAAAAGCACTACAACTTTGCGACTCATTATTGATAAACGATACGGCCGAAAGAAAAGGAGAACCTTATTATTTCAAAGGTGTTTATTACAGCAACATTAATGATATGACAAAGGCGTTGGACTATTTCAACAAGGCCATACAATACGATTATACTTTTCTTGATGCATATATGGACAAAGGCAAAATTTTTTACGATCAGAAAAAATACAGCGAAGCCGGGAAGGTATTTCAATTGGCGTTAAAAGTTTCGGCTTCGTACGCAGACGCGTACTTCTGGCTTGGCAAGTGCCAGGAAGCATTGGGACAAAAAGACGAAGCGAAATTAAATTACGAACGGGCTTTTGGCCTCGATAAATCTTTAACTGAAGCAAAAGAAGCGGCCGACAAATTGAATACCCAATAAGGCAACCGGCAAAAGAATATTTCTCCGATTGCTAATTGTCTATTGCCTATTGCCCATTGCCCATTAATAGTTACTCTCGCCGATCGGATCATCTGCCCGGCGCTCATCGCGGTTATCTTCGACACCAGCATCACCGGCCGGAGTTTTGTCCTCCAGATCGGCTTCTCTCCTATTTTCTATTCTTGTTTGCTCAATTTCTGATTTCTCACTGGTGTTGGGTCCGGGAAGTTTATCCCCTTTGATTGCTTCATCCCGGGGCTCCTCCGTTTTTTCATTCTTTTTTCTGTTTTCAGGGTCACCCATATAAATCTTTACTCATGATCCTCAAAAATTCATGCCATAGAAGAAACCTCGGAACAAAATTTTACCACAAAGTAGTATTGCGCGCTGCGCTGGTTGAACCTAACTTGCTATCAGTTCTTTTCATCTTCAAACATACTTCCTTTGGTTTTCTCATGTGCAATTGCCCCCTTTCTCGGCAGTAGTAAGCGGGGCTTTTTTTTACTTGAGTCCCTAATTCTTTTTTTCATTACAGCAAACACCTATAAATTGACTAACGTATCAAGATCAAAGTCTTTGCTCATTTTGTTGTTATTTTGCCCTGAAAATTTTAGCGCATGCCTATTGTTGCCCCTTCATTTTTAGCATCTAATTTTTTACGACTGGAAGAAGAATGTAAGCTCATCAACGAATCGGAGGCTGATTGGTTTCATCTTGATGTCATGGATGGAAGATTCGTTCCAAACATTAGCTTCGGACCCATGATCATTGAATTTGTTCGCAAAACAACCCGCAAGGTTTGCGATGTACATTTGATGATCGTTGAGCCTGAGAAATTTGCCGAAGAATTTAAAAAAGCCGGGGCCGATCAACTATCCGTTCACATTGAAGCCTGTCCAAACCTCCATCGCAATATTCAGCAAATAAAATCCCTGGGTATGAAAGCAGGTGTGGCCATTAATCCGCATACGCCTGTTTCTTCATTGATCGATGTGCTGCAGGAAATAGACGTGGTTTGTATGATGAGTGTAAACCCCGGCTATGGCGCGCAAAAATTTATTCCTCACACTCTCTCAAAAATTCGTGAACTGAGAAAGTTGATCGACAACTGGAACTTGCCCGTATTGATTGAAGTAGATGGAGGAGTGACGCTGGAAAATGCCAAGGACATCATCGCTGCGGGCGCCGATGCGCTGGTAGCGGGCAATACCGTTTTTCAATCAAAAGATCCCAAAGCAACCATTTCACAACTGAAAGCCATTGAGGTGGCAAAAACTTTATGAGGGCAACAATAATTAAAAATTAATAATTAATAATTAATAATTCGTCTCACTGATCTAGCCCCACTCATCACTCATCACTTATTACTCATCACTCATACCTCATACCTCATACTTCATACTTCATTTCATAACTCTTTTTCACTTTTATACTCTTAGTTTTGTAACTTGTCGCGAATTCTCTTATGAAAATCGTCTTTCACCAAACTTGGCTGACTGCAATTTGCTTCCTGCTTAGTGTCACCGTTTTCTCTCAAAAAAAACCTGCCCGTCCGGCAGGCGGGTTTGCTTTTGTTTCCGGTAAGGTGCTTGATGAAAATGAAAATCCTTTAGCAAAAGTTAGCGTGGTAATTCTTGGAAAACAATCGGGCATTGCAACAAATGATTCCGGCACATTTCGCTTAAAGGTTCCTGCCGATAGGGCCTTCGCTATCCAGTTTACTTACAGTGGCTACAAGATCGAACAGAGAAATTTTCTGATGAATGAGAATGAAGAGGAGGTTATCACTGTCCGGATGGAGAGAGGAGCCACTGTTTTGCAGGGAGTAACAGTAACGAATCAACGCGAAAGAGGCAATGCCGGCCTGATACAGGTCAATCCCAAATACACATTAAATCTGCCAACCCCGATAACCGGCGTGGAAAGCCTGATCAAAATTTTTGTGGGCAGCAATAATGAGCTCACTTCGCAATACAATGTTCGCGGCGGTAGCTATGATGAGAATCTGATTTATGTAAACGATTTTGAAATCTTTCGCCCCTATCTTGTCCGCAATGGCCAGCAGGAGGGATTAAGCTTTATCAACCCGGAAATGGTTAGGAATATAAATTTTTATGCCGGCGGATTCCAGGCAAAGTACGGCGATAAGATGAGTTCTGTATTGGACATTCAATACAAAAAGCCCAGGAGCTTTGGTGGCTCTGCTTACGTTGGCATTCTTGAACAGGGTTTTCATCTTGAGGGCACTTCTTCAAATAATAAACTGAGTTATTTGATTGGCGTCCGCAATCGAAGCAATAAAAATCTATTGAGCAAGCAGGAAACAAAAGGTAACTACGTTCCTTCTTCTGCCGATGTGCAGGCACTGATCAATTATCAATTCAACTCGAAATGGCAGGCAGAGTTTTTGGGAAATATTTCCCAAACAAAATTTTCGTTGCACCCGGAATTCAGCCAGCTTACTTCGTCAGTCTTCTCTCCTTACTTCGCAGCCAATCTTGGATTAGATATATTTTTCGAGGGGCAGGAAAAAGATCAATACGTCACAAACATGCTTGGAGTGTCGACCACTTACCAGGCCAATAGACATTTAAGATTAAAATGGCTGGCATCAAGATTTGAAAATGATGAGCAGGAAAATATTGACATCATCGGTGCTTACCTGTTTGGTGAAAGGGATTTTGACAAAAGCAAAGCAGCTTATGGTTTGATCGTAAATCCATTGGGCGCAGGCCTGTTTCAGAATTACGCAAGAAACAAATTGGATATTACCGATTGGAACATTTCTCATAAAGGTTTTTTGGATAAGGGCAAGCACGCTTTTCAATGGGGCATTGGCCTTGACAGAACCCTCATTAATGACAAATTGAATGAATGGGAATACCAGGATTCAGCAGGTTACTCTTTGCCATATACTCCAAATATTTTACAATTGAACAGCGTCATCAAATCCACTGCTGATCTGGCCATCAATAAACTGTCCGGTTATTTCCAGGATAATATTTTGTTTGGCGATACAGCACGGTCCTTCACTTTGCAAGCCGGCATTCGCTACAATTACAACTCGCTTAACAAAGAATTTCTTATTTCACCACGCATTGGCGCAAGCTGGAAGCCCGATTGGAAACGCGATATCGTTTTTCGTGTCGCTGCTGGAGTGTATGATCAACCGCCTTTTTATCGTGAGCTCAGGAGATATGATGGTACTGTGAATACCGATGTAAAAGCGCAGTGAAGTGTGCAGGGTGTTGCTGGCTTTGATTATAATTTCCGCGGTCTCGGTGGTCGTCCTTTTCGTTGGACAACCGAAGCTTATTATAAATACATGACACATGTTGATCCCTACGATATCGACAATGTCCGCATTCGCTATTTTGGGAATAATGGCGCAAAAGCATACGCAGCCGGCATTGAAACGAGACTGTTTGGTGAATTGGTGAAAGATGCTGAGAGCTGGGTCAGCCTTTGCATCATGCGTACAAAAGAAAATATTGCAAATGCATTTTATAAGGTATACAAGCTCGATTCCGTGAATCAGCCCATTGACAGCTCAACGGTGAAACAAGGCTGGGTGAGAAGACCTACCGACAGGTTGGTTACATTCGGGATGTTCTTCCAGGATTATTTGGCGACGAATAAAAATTTTAAGGTCTACCTGAACATGATCTATGGCAGCAATCTTCCTTACAATATTCCCGGCAGTGTCAAGTATCGAAATGCCCTGATCATTGAGCCCTACATCAGAGTGGACATTGGGTTCAGTGCTTTGCTGCTCGATGCTGACCGAACCAACCGGCGCAGCCATAGCCCATTTCTTGGTTTTGATAATATCTGGGCCAGTCTTGAAATATTCAATCTGATAGACCGGCCCAACACTATTTCTTATATGCTCATTAAAGATTTTGCAAACGACGTTTTTGCTGTTCCCAATCGATTGACTCCGCGGCTGGTGAATTTCAAAATTGTGGCCAGGTGGTGATTTGTGCCTGGCCCACAGTCTAAACCTCGGGGTGTTGAGTCACTATTCAACACCGTCTCTTACATCGCCCTCAAGGATTTTGGAAACGACGTTTTTGCTGTTCTCCTTCAATTAACTCCGCCGGTCGTAAATTTCAAATGGTGCAATGGTGAATTGTGCCTAGCCCACGGTTTAAAACCGTCGGCGATTGATTGATGATCCGTCCGCTGGCGGAGGGTGTCGAACGCAGCGACACGGGGAGAGCAAAAACCTCCGCCCATTTTCTAAACATTGTCAAATTTTTTATTTTCTATAACAGTGTTCCGATGTTACCTATCCGGTAATTTCTACGTCAAAGAATAGACGAACAAATTAACTAGGCGACAAAAATTAATTTTATGAACAACTTTACAAATATCACCGCCGTTTTGGATCAACCCAAATTGCTTGAAAACCTGGTAGAAAAACTGGCCAGTCGTCGTTATGATATAGGCTATGCCAAGGAAAAACTTCCGAACAGCTGGCAAGCCGTCGACACTTCGTCTACCGAAACATATGTGAGCGGGACCCTTTCATTTTCGGGGTTGACGAATAATGATGACGTCATGATCAATATGCCATTTATCACTTCTATGTTATTTACGTGTATTAAAGGAAAAGAAGATTCTTACCGCCTTTTGTGGAGTAGTTCGCTATCGTAGAATTTACCGGCACATCATGTCATTTTCATTCATGATGTGATTTGGTTCACGTTCCTGTTCTTGCATCCTGCAATAAATCTTTCCCAGCTACCAGTCGAGACTCCGAATACAATTCATTCTTCGTCAGGAAAAAAATTTGCGCAACCAAAAAGTTGCATATATATTTGCAGCCGAAAGGTTGCTAATAAACTGTACCAAGCATGAGGCGTGACGTTTTCCAGGCAATTGCGGATCCAACACGAAGAGCCATTCTTTATCACATAGCCCTCGAGGGAAAGACTCCCAATGTTCTTGCGCAACACTTCCACAGCAGCCGGCAAGCCGTATCCAAGCATATTAAAATTCTCACCGAATGCGGCCTTGTAAAACAGGAACAATCGGGAAGAGAGATCTATTATTATATCAATCCAAAAAAATTAAAAGAAATTGATAAATGGCTTCAACCCTTCCGCACCATGTGGGAAGACCGATTTGGTCAATTAGACAATCTATTAAAAAATCAAAAAACCAAAAGATCATGAATCAGAAAAATCAGACCACCATTACAAAAGATCCCTCAAACAAAAAACTTATTGTGGTGAGGGAATTTGACGCACCCCTGGACCATGTATGGAAGGCATGGACAGAAAGTGAATTATTAGATCAATGGTGGGCGCCAAAACCCTGGAGAGCAGAGACAAAAACTATGGACTTCCGCGAAGGCGGAACGTGGCTTTATTCTATGGTTGGGCCGGATGGTTCGCGACATTGGTCGAGAGCAGATTTCAAAAAAATTATTCCCAATAAAAGCTTTATCGGCGACGATGCATTTTGCGATGAGAATGGAAAAATTAACCCTGAGATGCCCCGGATGCACTGGGAGAATGAATTTTCTGAAACCGCAAGCGGGACAAAAGTAACGGTTGAGATCACTTTTTCAAGTGAAGAACAATTGGAGAAAATTATCGAGATGGGCTTTAAAGAAGGCTTTACAATGGCTCATGGCAATCTCGATGAATTGTTGGTTGCACAAAAAGTATAAAAAATTTGCGCACCGCTTACACTCTTTCGACGCCGGGTCTCTGCAAGCCCGGCGTAATTTTTTTAAATGCTATCTTCGAAAAAAAAGATTTCTCACAATGAAAATAGCAACCTATAATGTAAATGGCGTCAACGGTCGTCTTCAAGTACTGCTGCGCTGGCTGAATGAAGCCACTCCCGATATCGTTTGCCTGCAGGAGTTGAAAGCACCTCCCGAAAAATTTCCTGCGAGCGCAATAAAAGATGCAGGGTATAAAGCGATTTGGCATGGACAAAAAAGTTGGAACGGCGTGGCTATCCTGGCGCGTAATGAAGAGCCCAAAGAAATTTGCCGGGCGCTTCCTGGCGATCCGGAAGACCTCCACAGTCGCTACATCGAGGCCTCTGTTGCCAATATGGTTGTTGGTTGCCTTTATTTACCGAATGGCAACCCTGCTCCTGGGCCGAAATTCGATTATAAACTCGCGTGGTTTGAGCGGTTGACAAAGCATGCCGCCGGGCTTTTCAAATCAGGCAAGCCCGTTGTGCTGACTGGTGATTATAATGTCATGCCAACTGAACTGGATGTCTACAAACCGGAGCGGTGGGTCGATGATGCGTTGTTCCGGCCCGAGTCCCGCGCTGCTTTTAAAAAACTGGTATCGCAGGGATGGACCGATGCGATTCGAAAACTTTATCCTGATCAGAAGATCTATACTTTTTGGGATTACTTCCGCAATGCTTACGGCCGTGATGCGGGCTTGCGCATTGACCACCTCTTACTAAGTCCCCACGTGGCCAAGCGACTCGTTGCCGCTGGTGTTGACCGGCACGTTCGGGGATGGGAAAAGAGTAGCGATCATGCTCCGGTGTGGATTGAAGTGGCTAACAGTAAATAACAACGAAGCTGAATGAGCCCTGCCATCATTGCGATCTTTCTCGCCGCACTTTCTTATGTGATACTACAGTTGGGGCAGAAAATTTCACGTTCTCATTAACATCCGCAAATAAACAGCAACAAAAAATCTCTGTAACTGGAATAGAAAACGTAAATTTCTTAGCCAGTTTTATGCAGACACGCGGTAAGTATGCACAAGAAATCTTTCTATTGTCTATATTTTTTCTGACCAGCAACACAATGATGGCACAGGAGATCTGTAACAACGGCAAAGATGATGATGGTGATGGACTGATCGACCTTCAGGATCCCGATTGCCAATGCCACTTTACTGTGACGAATAATCTCCTGCTGAACGGATCTTTCGAATTGTATAATCATTGTCCGGTCATTTATACATACGACAGCAACTACAACGCGGCCGCCTTTTGGCAATACGGCACATATTCAAATGAAGCCGACTACTATCACAACCTGAGTTGCAGCTATGATTCGGCGCGTATAATGCTTCAGATGCCTCCAACTTTACCCCTACCGAGCGGCAAAGGATTTGTTTCCATTTTAAATAGTGCATACATCGATCCCATTCCTGAGAACCAGATGGCTAAGAGTTATGTCGCTCAATGCCTGCAAGCACCGCTTAAACCAGGCGAGCAATATACCCTAAGCTTCTATGCAGGAAGATTCAGATCCTGGGATAATCTTACCGGCAAAATTTTCCCTTTCACGGTTGCCATCTTCGGCAACACAAATTGCAGTGCGGTACCTTTTGGAAGGCCAAATGCTATTGGCAATGGTTGTCCGTTAAATTACCCCGGCTGGGTTTTGCTTAGCAAAACTATTGTTCATAGCGAAGGCGAATGGATCCAAAGCAAAATAAGTTTCACTGTTCCCTCTGAGATCAATGTGATAGAAATTGGCCCCGATTGCTCGATATTGCCACCGATCGTTGACCTCACCGACAGTACCACTTTTTTAGATTATCATATTTATTATTTGGATGATCTGAATTTGCTGCCCACGAAAGATTTCCCATTTGAATATATTCACGCAGAGGTCGGAAGTGGCTGCAATGGTAACGGGATCCCCGTTTTACAGGCTCCTCTTTTTGCAAACGCCACTTATCAGTGGTATAAAGATAGTGTCGCGGTAATTGGCGCAACCGGCACAAGTTGGCAGCCGCCTGATGTTACCGGAAAAAGTTATTACAATGTTCTCATTTCTTCTCCAGGAAAATGTGTTATCACAGAGCCATTCTTAGTAGCGCCAAGCGGATTGAATAAATTAAATCTGCCAACAGACACAGTGTTATGTAGCAATGGGAGTCTTTTGCTGGCACCTTCAATCGACGGCCTCACCTACATCGTTAACGGCATTATGAGTGCTGATGTTACAATTCAGAAGCAAGGTAGTTACAACGTAACTGCGACTGATACTTATGGCTGCCAGAAAAAATTTACTACCACTGTTGTTGAGCAAAATTGCTCGGACTGTGAGGCCTCGGTACCTAATGCTTTCACTCCGAATGCAGACGGGTTGAATGATCTTTTCAAAGCAAAGTTGTCGTGCGATTTTTCAGAATTCGATCTTCAAATTTTCAACCGGTGGGGCGAGAAAATTTTTGAAAGTCATAATAGTAGCGCGGGTTGGGATGGAACCTACCTCGGGAACAAGATGTTGCCTGATGTGTATGTTTATTTTATTCATTATAAAACAGCGTCTCATGCTACTAAGACAACAAGGGGCACTGTTACTCTGATCCGGTAGCTGGCGATCGACAAATGAAAACTCAGCAATAGTTTTGAGATGACCTCTACTTTAGTTCCTTTATTTTAATATTTCTGAAATAAATAGGAGCACCTGCATGCTTGCCCTGGAAGCCAATGTGCCCGTGCAATGGAAGGGTTGCCATAGGATTACTTAACCATGAAGGAATTTCAGTGCCATCAGGATTTATTTTTGCGGAAGTATATCGACTCATGTCGCACACATTAACCAACTCTCCATTGAGAACTACCCATATTCTTCTATCAACGCAGGTAATGGTGTAATGATTCCACTCACCCGCTTTCTTTACCGTCCGTTTCGTCGGAGCCTGGTGCCCGAATATCGCGGCGCATTGCCATGAAGGCGACACATTACTCCATTTCGTGGAATAATCATCGGCAATTTGTATTTCAACCGAATGAGGTATCCATTCCTTTATATCGCTTGCATGCACGATGACACCGCTATTGGTACTATCGGCATTCTTAAATTCAAGATCAAGCATGAAATTATCGTAAGCCTTCCCACTCCACAGTGCCTCATCCTTTGAAGCTGTGATGATTCCATCGTTAACTGTCCAAACACCTTTTTCAAAAACAGCATTGCTGAGGTCAGCATTAAAAAGATTTGTCCACCCCCGCCCCGAAGTATTTGGATGTTTATCATAACTTACTTGCCCTGATACATAATAATTGATCGCAAGAATAACAGCTAAACTAACAGTGAATGTTTTTTTCATAAACGAACAAACTTGTAAGGATAAAGGTAAGCGAGAATGTAGTACGTGCCCACATGGATATTAAACCGACAACCATGGACTATTTGCAAAAACTTATTGGTGAAATTGAGCTCCATTCAGTGGAAGGAATAACAGAATGTTTTGCCAATGGTGTCAATCCCAATGATCATTTTCGAAATGAACCTCTCATTTTTGAATTGACCAGTGAATATACAAGAAGTCCAAGATTTAAAGATTGCGTCAAAGCTTTTGTGGATCACGGACTGGATTTCAACGACAGAATTTTATTGTCAGTTCTTTTGGATGATGCCAAGTCTCTCGACACTTACCTACCTAACGACGTTGGTGCAATAGAAAAAGAGTACACTTTGCGTTGTGCCTATACACCGCTTCATAAAGTCACATTACTTCATATTTGTGCAGAGTTCAATCACGTTTCCTGTGCTGAAATACTTGTAAAACATGGGGCCAACATAAATGCAAAGGCGGGAATCGATGAAAATGGATTTGGTGGGCACACGCCTGTTTTCCATACTGTCAACCAAAACTCAAATCAATCTATTGACATGCTCAATTATCTTCTTTCCAACTCTGCTGATTTGAAAATAACCGTCCCCGGGTTTCTTTGGGGCAGAGGCTATCAATGGGAAACACTGATCCCGGCGGTAAATCCCATTAGCTATGGCATGATGGGACTCATTCCGCAAATGCACAGAAATGAAATTACAATTTCAAAAATCGTCGCACTATTGCTGAAGGCTGCTTACGAAATTGACTATTTTCCGCAAAATGTTCCTTGTGCTTATTTAAGAAAATAACTTCTGTTAGCAATTTTATTACTCAAATAATTTGACTCACGAATGATGGTTTGGTCAGATGTTATATTCCTTTTAATTTTAATAAAGATTTTATCCCACAGCCGTGTTTTACTGAAGACTCACACCAGAACAAGAACAACGATTGCTCATTTTTAAAACCATGTAAAATGAAAAAAGAGACCAAAATCTTGCTGCTTGCTTTTATTTTGTCGTTGCCCTCAGTGATCTTTTCTCAAACGGTGATCAATGGCAGAGTCACTGAAGCTGTCGCAAACACCCCTCTCCAAGGCGTGACCATCGCAGAAAAGGGAACCAATCATTTGACACAAACAGATGCAGATGGAAAGTTTTCAATTACAGTAAACAATCCACAGGCAAAACTGGTGATCACCTATGTGGGGTATATATCACAAACGGTTGATGCCAGGAATGACGTATCCGTGAGTCTTGTTGTAGATAATACGAAGATGAGTGAGGTCGTGGTAACTGGGTTGGCCAGTTCGGTAAAAAGATCAAACCTGGCTAACGCTGTCGCCTCTGTATCGGGAAAAGAGCTCATTGGCACTACGGTACAATCAACTGTTGACGGGGCTCTGTATGGAAAATTTACCGGCGCAAATATTTCTGCAAATTCGGGGGCACCGGGTGGAGGTATCTCTGTAAAACTTCGCGGCATCACATCATTGGTTGCTAACTCACAACCCTTGTTTATCGTGGATGGTGTGTATTTTGACAACTCTTCGATAAATGCGGGTTTGAATGTCGTTTCAAAGGCGGCAGGACAAGGAAGCATACAGTTCCAGGATGATCCATCTAACCGCGTTGCGGACCTCGATCCGGAAGATATCGATCGCATTGAAATACTGAAAGGTGCATCTGCTGCTGCGATTTACGGCTCAAGGGCAGCAGGCGGCGTTGTGATCATCACTACAAAACGGGGAAGAGCAGGAAAGCCGAGGGTTGAACTTGATCATTCCATCGGTGTGCAGATGCAATTGCACAAACTCGGTCAGCGAGAGTGGGACGATGCAAAAGTCCAGGCGGCATTCGGTGCATCAGGCCTTGCTTATTATACAGCAAACGGAAAGAAGATATACAACTACGAAAAAGAACTCTACGGACATCATGGAGTGATGAATAATACAAGACTAAGTGTAAGTGGTGGCAACGAAAGAACGACCTACTATGCTGGCTTTACACGCAAGGATGACGAGGGTATTGTTAAAAGAACGGGGTACCAGAAATCTTCATTCCGTCTGAACCTGACTCAAAAAATTACCAACTTTATTGACCTGGCAGTGAATGCCAATTATGTTGAATCAGAAGCCAACCGGGGATATTTTAATAATGACAACACAAGCACGACATTGGGCGTTTCATTTGTATCCACTCCGTCCTGGGCAAATCTTTATCCCGATGCAAATAGAAATTATCCCAACAATCCTTTTGCTCCTTCGAATTTTGTACAAACAAGAGATCTTGTTACCAATAAAGAAAAGATCAATCGAACCTTAATGGGCGGTAGTGCCACATGGAAAGTTTTTAGTAATAGCATTCACGATCTGAAAATAATTGCACGGGGCGGCATTGATTTTTATACGCTCAATACGATCGCTATTTTTCCGCAAGAACTCCAGTTTGAAAAAAACGGGAACGGTACAAACGGAGCTTCTATTTACGGAACTACTATTACACGAAACAGCAATTACAATATTTTTGCGGTCCATGAATACAAGCCAAATAATCTTTTAAGTTTCCGAACACAAGTCGGCCTTACTGAAGAAAATGTAAACATTAATAATGTAGTAAATACCGCCACTCAATTGATAGGCAGGCAGACTAATGTCAACCAGGCCGGTTCAATTAAGGTGGACCAGATAAGAACCCTGCAAAGAGATCGTGGTTTTTTTGTGCAAGAGGAATTTAATTATAATGATATTGCCATTATCACAGCGGGTCTTCGCGGCGATAAATCATCAAGAAATGGCGACGCCAGCAAACTCTACTATTATCCTAAGATATCGGGCGCGTTCAATATTCATCAACTGTCATCATGGAATTCTGATAGGATCAGCCAGTTGAAATTAAGAGCTGCTTATGGTCAGTCTGGTAATTTCGCGCCATTCGGGGCAATTTATACTCCACTGGTTCCTGTTGTATTTAATGGCAGCACTGGTTCCCTGATCGGACTGACGCAAGGTAATGGTACATTAGGCCCGGAGAAACAATCAGAACTTGAAACAGGTCTGGACGTGGGTGTTTTGCACAACAAACTATCCGTAGAATTTACCTACTACACAAAAAAAGTGGAGGACCTGTTGTTGAATGTGCAGGTGCCCACTTCGAGTGGATTCAGCTTCGCCTGGAAAAACGTGGCGACGATTAAAAACAAAGGAGTCGAGATCGCTGTCAACGCGATACCAATTAGCAAAAACGAATGGAAATGGACATCGGGGATCAACTTCTGGAAGAACGATGCGAAAGTAACCCGGCTGGATGTCCCTGCATTCAACACAGGGGCTTTTGGCGCAACGCTTGGAACATACCGCATACAGAAAGGCAAGAGCCCTACACAAATTGTTGGAATCGCCGGCCCCGGTGATAAAGTAGATCCCGTATCAGGGCTCGGTGTATTTGGTGATGCGGAGCCCGATTTCCAGCTATCTTTTCTCGAAAATGTCATTTACAAAAAATGGGAATTTAGTGTGCTGATGCATTGGAAAAAGGGAGGAAGAAATATTAATCTTTCAACGCTGCTTTCAGATATTTTTGGGACCTCACCTGACTATGATAAAAAATCATTAGATCCGACGGGAACATTGACGAATGGACCTTTTCGTCTGAACGCATTAGGAACTACGGCTGCACCTTGGGTGGAGGACGCAAGTTATTTCAGAGTTCGTGAAATTGGATTGAGTTATCATTTACCAAGAGAATGGTTCCGGAAGATAGCCGATGTAAAGGTTGGTTTCTCCGGCCGCAATCTCATCAACGTATTTAAGTATAATAGCTATGATCCCGAGGTGAGCAACTTTGGCACGAATGCTATTTCAAGTAATGTTGAGGTGACACCATTCCCTTCAGCGAAGAGTTTCAATTTCGATCTTAGCATCATGTTCTAATGCAGATAAAATCACATTCTTTAATTCACAAACTAAGAAATATGAAATACTTTTCTAGAAATATAGTCAGCGTTCTTATTCTGGCGCTCTTACTAATTTATTCGTCATGTAAAGTAGAACCCATCCTTGACCCCAACAACCCTGGACTAGGACCCATCTCGGCCAATCCAACGTTAGGAGAAATTCAAAACCTCGTCACTGGTATCGAATCAGGCATGAGGGACAATATGAACTTTTATTTTGATGATGTGGGTGTGATTGGTCGAGAGTATTATCGTTTCTCAACTTCAGACCCGAGGTTTACGTCAGATCTGCTGGGCAAAGAAACTGCGGTACTGGACAACAATACTTTTTACATTACCAACCCTTTTGCGGCAAGATATCGTGTCGTAAAAAACACAAATATTTTAATTGATGGTCTCTCCAATACTTCTGCTAACATTTCGGACAAACAGCGTATCGTCGGCAAAGCTTATGCAAATACAATTAAAGCCCATGAATTATTAATGGTTCTCAATCTTGAATATGACAATGGCGTTCGCGTGGATGTTGCCAATCCCGATGCACTGGGTCCATTTCTAGACAGAACACAATCCCTTGACGCTATAAGCAGTTTGCTGAATGCTGCCTATGCTGATCTCACGGCTAACTCCGGCACCGCATTTCCTTTCACTACTACTTTTTTCAGCGATACCGCCGGTCAGTTTGCAAAATTCAACAGGGCGCTTGCAGCGAGAGTCGCGGTTTATAAAACTGATTGGAGCGGAGCCATTGCAGCTTTGGGCAATTCTTTTTTTGATATCAATGGCAGCCTTGCTACCGGTGTATTTTATACTTATTCTGCGGCAGGTGGTGACCAACTGAACCCCATGTACTTTCCTCAGAATTCAAATGGTGAAACAAGAGTTGCACAGCCTTTATTTATTACCCAAGCTGAAGCCGGGGATACAAGATTATCTAAAGTACCTATGAGAACGGCGTCAACCACGCAGGACGGATTGACCAGCAACTATGATTTCTTTGTTTATAAAACCAACGTTGATCCCATACCCATTATTCGTAACGAAGAACTGGTCCTTATCTATGCCGAGGCAAAAGCCCAATTGAATGATCTGCCAAATGCTATTTTAGCAATCAACAAGATCCGCACTGCGGCTGGACTGCCAGTCTATAGTGGGCCCGTTACGCAAGCTGCTATTATTGCTGAAATGTTGAAGCAAAGACGATACTCATTGTATGGCGAAGGTCACAGGTGGATTGACTTGCGTCGATACAATCTGCTGAATACATTGCCGATTGACCGACCAAATGATAATGTCTGGACACAATTTCCCCGACCAGCAAATGAATAACAACTTATCATCATCAAAAGCCCTTTCATTCCTAGGAAGGGCTTTTGATTAACAAGTGACGTTTGGCCATGCAGTACCAATTCCCGTATCGTTACCGTGTACTCGTTCTTCTTTTCTTTTTAACGCTTATCACATACCTCGACAGAGTTTGCATTTCTGTTGTTGGAGTAAGGATCAAAACCGAATTTCATTTAACCAATGAGCAGTTTGGTTGGGTCCTTGGGGCATTTTCACTGGCGTACGCATTGTTTGAAATTCCTTCCGGCATATTGGGTGACCGAATCGGGCAACGAGCAGTTTTTATTCGCATCGTGTTGTGGTGGTCGTTGTTTACGGTCTTGACAGGATTCACTACAGGGCTGGCATCTCTGATCATTGTTCGCTTTTTATTTGGAATGGGAGAGTCCGGTGCGTATCCAACCAGTTCCGCAGTCATATCACGCTGGTTTCCGGCCACGGAAACAGGAAGAAGCATGTCCGCTTTATTCGTAGGACAAAATGCCGGTGCAGCCATTGCCCCGCTCATTGTTATTCCTGTTGCGATCGGATTGGGCTGGAGAGCATCCTTCTATGTCAATGGGACGATCGGGCTGCTTTGGGTACTCGTATGCTTTTTATGGTTCAAAAACAATCCTTCAGAAGTGAAAGGCGTCAGTGATGAAGAACGAAATTTTATAGAGCGCAACCGCAGGTTCGTCAACCACAAACAACCTTTTTCATGGAAGATAGTTTTAAAAAACCGCAGCCTGCGTGCGCTGGTCGGTCAACTTTTTTGTTCGCAGTGGGCCCAGTATTTTTTTATTGCGTGGATGCCAGTTTATTTGCAGGAAGGAAAACATTTTTCCGAGAATGGTATGAAAACAGTTACCTCCTATTTTTTTATTATTGGAATTGTCGGGGTCTTATCTGCAGGTTTTCTGATTGACTTTCTGGTAAAAAGAAAAGGATTGCGGTTTGGCCGCAGATTTTTTGGAATGATTCCTTTAAGCCTACTGGCTTTATCGTTTTTGATAATTGCATTGACTGAAAACGATGTGGTGGTTGTTGTATGTTTATACCTCGCCCAACTTTTTTATTCATTCAATCCCCTGGTTTCATTTTCCACCTGCGTTGACATTGGTGGCGATCGTGTGGGCACCATTGCCGGTATTATGAATTTCTGTGGTCAGATTGGCGCATTTTTATTAGCGATTGTGTTTGGCAAGATTGCGGACCTTACTCACAATTTTAGTGCTCCCATATTTATCATTGCCGGAGTATTATTTACAGGAAGCTTGTTATGGCTATTTATAGATCCGGCCAAGCCCGTAGTCAAAGCTTAGGTCTTGTCAACGGGCCGGATTTGGAAAATTATTTGTAATTTTTCCCTACTTCTTGCCACATGCATTTTTTTAAGATTCTATATGATGAGCTAATTGGCTTTTTTGGTATCGGCCAATTACTCGAAACTTTTAAGACAGGCAATTACAATAGCCTGCTTACGCTCAATGGTATTCTGTCAACGATTTCACCACTGTTGCCATTATTGTTGCTAATCGAAATTGTGAGAGCCATGCTCTATAAGAAATTCAAAGTATCAGATTATAAAGTTCCTTTCCTGATTTATGTCTGCAACAGGTTTCTTTCAAGATACTTGTCCATTGCAGCAGTTGTTTTTTGCATCGGTCTTTTTGAAAAATACGGGCTGATTAAAACTAGCTTTACCTGGTATTGGCTAATATACGGCTACGTGATTTGGGAATTCTCTCATTTCATTTATCACTATCTCGGCCATAAGGTAAGATTGTTCTGGTGCCTGCACTCGACGCATCATGCGCCGGAGAATATGAATCTTTCAATTTCGTATGCACATTTTTTCCTTGAAGCGCCTTATGCTGATGTCATTCGTACCTCCATCTGTATTCTTTTGGGCGTGAATCCGCCGCTATTATTCCTGATCATGTTCATCGATGGTACGTGGGGAGCATTCATTCATGTGGGAGAAAATGTTCTGAAAGATGCCCGCCTGGGTTTCATGAACAGATTCATACTTACACCCTCTCATCACCGCATTCATCACGCAAGGAATCCGTTGTACATGGATACTAATTTTTGTAATCTCTTAAATATCTGGGACCGGGTTTTTGGAACTCTTCAACCAGAGCAATTGGAAATACCTCCTGAATATGGCATTACACGAAAAATAAATTCCAAAAACTTTTTCGATGTTTATTTTGGTGAATTTTTGTATTTGTTCAAAGATGTGGCAAAGGCTCCGGGCATTAAGAATAAATTCCTATACGTTTTTATGCCGCCCGGATGGAGCCATACCGGTGATCACAAGACGGCCAAGGTGGTCAGGGAAGCGTATTTGAATAAAATTGAAACAGTAGTTCCAATTGTTGTTACAGCACCACCTGAACTTGAGAAAGAAATTAGCTGAAATTTTCTCAAAAAATAACCACGCTCACAACGTCCATCGGAATCTGCCTGATGCAGAACAAATTTTTTATCTAATCTCTCCTTTCTTCAATTGTGTTACCGCATGATCGCATGCTCTGGCGGTCAACGCCATGTAAGTGAGCGAGGGATTCTGACACGCCGTGGATACCATGCATGCACCATCGGTTATAAATACATTGGGGGCATCATGGCATTGATTGAATTTATTCAGGACAGAAGTTTTGGGATCATTACCCATTCGTGCCGTGCCCATTTCGTGAATAGTCATGCCGGGCACAGAATTGTCACTTATGTCAACGACCCAGAGCGGATTTGCAGTAGCAAGCATATCTTTTGCATCACTGATCATTTCTTCTCTCATGGCTAATTCATTTTGTCCATATTCCATTTCGATGCTCAAAAGGGGAAATCCCCATTTATCTTTTCTACTCTCATCTAATCGCACCTGATTTTTATACTCAGGCAAACACTCACCAAAAGCATACATGGCCGCCTGCCAATCTCCGGGCTCTGAAAGAGAATCTTTCCATGCAGCGCCTGCGCCGGCGTTGTTATAACCCCGCGTCCAGTCGGCCCTTGTTACGTACACTTCATAAGCATAGCCTCTTGTAAATTTCCGATCTTGTTTGTTTAGGTTTTGAAATCTTGGTATGTAAACAGAAGTGGAGCGCTGACCGAAATAATATTGGTCTTTCAGAATATCGTAACCAGCGGCGGCTCCCGGCCCTGAATAATGATCCATCAGGTAATGGCCGAGCACTCCGCTGCTATTCGCAAAACCGGTGGGAAAAGTTTCTGATGTCGATTGCAACATGATTTTTGTGGTAGCCAGCGCAGAGGCATTCAAAAAAATAATAGGTGCGAAATATTCAAAGGTCTGCATCGTTTCGGCATCGATCACCCGAACACCGGTAGCCTTGTGTTTCTCCTTGTCCCAAATAATGCTCTGTACAATGGAAAATGGTCGCAACGTGAGATTACCTGTTTTATAAGCCGCTGGCAACGTAGATGAATTGCTGCTGAAATAAGCGCCATAGGGACAACCACGATGACAAAGATTTCTTGACATGCATTTGCCTCTGCCATTATGCGGTTGAGTCAATACCGCCATTCGGCTATGAATAAGATTTCTCTCCTTAAATTCTTGTTCAATCCTTTCTTTCAAATGTCTTTCCAGGCAGTTCATTTCAAAAGGAGGAATGAACTGTCCATCTGGTAATTGAGGAAGACCTTCATTTTTCCCGCTCACTCCAATAAAGCGCTCCACATAATCATACCAGGGTGCGATATCTTTATAGCGAATCGGCCAGTCGATGCCAACTCCTTCTCTCAGGTTAGCTTCAAAATCAAGATCACTCCAACGAAACGTGTGTCTTGACCAAAGCAATGATTTACCCCCGACCTGGTTGCCCTGTATCCACCAAAAAGGTTTTGATTGATCATAGGGATGCTCCGAATCTTTGACAAAAAAATGTTTGTCATCCTGTCCAAAATGATAAACCGTTTTTTGAATGGGATATGTTTGAATATCTTCCTGGCTTAGCATATTGCGATTCGGTAATTCCCACGGATCGAGATTGGCCGTTGGGTAATCCACGACATGCTTCACATCACGTCCTCTTTCCAATAACAGAGTTTTCAATCCTTTTTCTGTAAGTTCTTTGGCGGCCCAACCACCTGAAATCCCTGAACCCACTACAATAGCATCGTATGTGTTCATAGTTTGTTTTAAAATCTTATTGTGCCTGAGCTAAGCGAATGCTACCAATACATCAAAAATGTCTTGGCCAGCCCCTTCTCACCTTTTTTGTAAGGAATGCAAGCCTTGTAGTCACCCGGCACTTTTACATAATTCAACGCTTTGGTCATTCCTTCTTGCGATGTAAAATATCCTATCAATGTTAACTTTTTTATTATCCGGAACCATGCCTTGCTTGTATCATCTTTAAAAGCCGCTTCATCAATTTCTTTGATAGCTGCTGATCTTTTTTCTGGTGGCAGTGATAAAAATTTTTCTCCACCGCGTTCATTCGCATGTTGCAAACCCTTTTTTATCATTTGCTGGTCATCATGACCCATGGAATTCTTTACAACGAGGTCAATAAAATAGGGTACCTGGAGTTCTACCGCACCCAGAGTGGCGGTCGCCGGTAACAAGACGTCAGTTATTTGTTCAAGAAGATGAAACTCATCTTCAGAAAAAAAACCGGCCCGCAATCTTTTGTCGTTTGTTCTGCAGGAAGAAATAAATTCACCGAGGATGGCAGGAAAACTACCGTAAAGAGCGATTACGCCCATTCCTTTTAGAAGACCGCGACGATTCATTAGCAAACAATTTTATTTTCTAAATATAATCCTTCCTTTCACTCATAGTCTCCAATAATTTGAAGAAAATAAATAAAATTGTATTTTCGAAAATATTCAGCAATACAATTATTGTTTTCAATCAAGCCGCCAACCGTAAACCTTAATCCGTGATGAAAAATTCGGTATCTGTTCTTCTTAGTTTGTTATTCACAATAAGACTCTCTTCTCAACCGACGATTGCATCTTTTACCCCGGCTTCAGGACCAGTCGGAACCATTGTAACTATTAGAGGTACTCATTTTGATCCAATTGCTTCGCAGAATATAGTTTACCTGGGTGCCATAAAAGCATCTGTTTCTACGGCAACGGATACTTCTCTTAATGTTGTAGTTCCAATTGGTGCAACTTACCAACCTATTACTGTTACTGCACATAATCTTACAGCCTATTCCAATAAACCGTTCATTGTAACATTTAACGGATTGAATAGCGCCTTTACCTCAAACTCATTTCTCCCAAAAAGTGATTTAGCTATGGGACAGCATCCCTATGCCGTTGCAGCCGGCGACTTTGATGGAGATGGTAAAGCAGATCTCCTGATACCCCTGGGAGGTGCAGATACAGTTTCAATATTACGAAATACCAGTTCAATCGGGAATATTTCTTTTGCTCCTGCAGTTAACTGTCTCACTACAGGAAATGATAATGAAGAATGTGCCGCTGGAGATATTGATGGAGACGGAAAGTTGGATTTTATCGTAACCAACGGTACAGGATCTGTATCAAACCCTACCGGCTCTTATAGTTTTTCTGTTTTTAGAAACACCAGCAGTATTGGAAATGTTTCTTTTGCTCCCAGAATTGATTTTTCAACCTCTACGGCTTGCTTTTTTGCAACCCTTAGTGACTTGAATGGAGATGGAAAACCCGATATAGCAGTAGCTAACGAGGGCACAAATACCATTTCAGTCTTCGTAAATACAAGCACTCCGGGAAATATTTCGTTTAGTTCCAAAGTCGATTTTACAACCAATGCACATCCATACTTCATTACAACCGGAGATTTGGATGGTGATTTGAAACCTGACCTTATCATAATGACACAGGGGAGCGGATCAGTGTTATCGGTAATGAGAAACACTACGACGAATGGAAATATTTCTTTTGACACCAATGTCAATTTAGCATCTTTAACCACTTGGTTTTTTGCCTCGATCGGTGATTTGGATAATGATGGAAAAGCAGACATCGCTGCAACAAATGGAAATTCAATTGCAGTATTGAAAAATAAGTGTACGGCTGGAATTATCTCCTTTGATTCACCACTTAACCTTCCCACGGGCAATAGTGCCGCTTGCATTTCTATTTCTGACCTCAATGGCGATGGGAAACCCGATATGCTCGTTGCGAATCAGGCTTCAGCTAGTGTATCAGGTTTAAGAAATACAAGTATTGGCGGAAACATTTCTTTTGATACACACATAGACTATATTGCAGGTACCGGACCTTTTTCAAATACAATCGATGACCTTGATGGTGACCAAAGGCCCGATCTCATAACAGCAAATTCTACTGTTTATACAGTTTCAATTTTAAGAAACGTAATTAGTTTAGGCATCCCCCCGTCTATCAGTTCATTCACTCCTGCAAATGGAGTTGCTGGCACTCAAATAAAAATCAGCGGATCAAATTTTGCCAATGTTACTTCGGTTAGCTTTGGCGGGGTTCCCGCATCATCATTTACAGTAGATTCGGCAACAGGTATCACTGCCACAGTGGGAAATGGAGCGACAGGCGACGTGAGTGTAACGACAATTTTTGGAACAGCGACACTTTCAGGTTTTACTTATAATGGCCCTGTAATTACATCATTCACGCCAACACATGGTGTTAGCGGTACTTCAGTCACGATAAGAGGATCAAATTTTACAGGTACAACCTTGGTGAAATTTGGTGGTGCACCTGCGTCGTCATTTACCATAGACTCATCAACGGGAATTACAGCAATAGTTGGAGCAGGTTCTTCCGGTGTTGTGACAGTGACAACACCAAATGGAACGGCATCATTGCCAGGATTCATTTATGATTTGCCGACCATTACATCGTTTGCTCCGGCCTTCGGGGCAATAGGCACTACAGTCACTATCTCGGGCTCTAATTTTGATACGGTCTCTGCTCACAACATAGTTTACTTTGGGGCGGTTAAAGCAACGATAGCCGCCGCTACTGACTCAACTCTTGTTGTAGCAGTGCCAGTGGGAGCAACTTATCAACCGATCACTGTTACAGCAAATAACCTGACCGCATATTCAAATAAACCATTTATTGTAACATTTTCTGGTGGTGGAAGCGCATTTACTTCTAACTCCTTTATTCCAAAAATGGATTTTGGCGCGGGAAATTATCCTCACGTTGTTGTTTCAGGTGATTTAGACGGCGATGGAAAGACAGATCTTATTGTAGCGAGCGACAATTCTGATATCATCACAGTTTTAAAAAATACAAGTTCTGCCGGAGCCATTTCCTTTGCCCCGAAACAAAATATTCCCGCCACGGGAATTAATAATGAACATATGGCAATAGGTGATCTTGACGGCGATGGCAAACTTGATTTTGTTTTGGTGAACGCAAGCAGTCACTTTATCTCGCTATACAGAAATACCAGTACAAACGGAAATATTTCCTTCGCTCCAAATATTGACTACCCCATAAGCAGTGCTTCATTTGGCGTTGCTATTGGTGATTTGAATGGTGATGGCAAACCTGATCTCGTAGTAGCCAACACATCGGTTGATACGATTTGCGTATATAGAAATGCCAGCACTCCGGGGAATTTTTCATTTGATACCCGAACTGACTTTTATGCCGGGACATTCCCTTACAGTGTTGCTATCAATGACCTGGATGGTGATGGAAAACCGGATCTTGCGATCATCACCCAGGGAGCCAGCCAATCATTGTCGGTAATGAGGAATACAAGCACGGGTGGAAGTATTTCTTTTGCTTCAAAACTTGACCTGGCAACAATTGCTGGCCCATTTATTGTTTCTATTGGAGACCTTGATGGCGATGGAAAACCTGATCTGGCTGCCACCAATTTTGGCTCAAATACGGTAACTGTTTCAAGAAACTTAAGCACCCCTGGCAATATTTCCTTCGCCCCCAAAATTGCGTTGCCTACAGGTAAATATCCAATTTGTGTTTCCATCAGTGACATGAATGGCGACGGTAAGGCTGATCTCGTAACCACAAATGGAATAGATAGCAGTGTCTCAGTATTAAAAAACATGAGTTCCGTCGGGAGTATTTCTTTTGCCACGCATTTCGACTATGCTATAAGTGCGAATCCATTCTACCTTACAATTTCAGACCTGGATAACGATGGGAGACCTGATATCACAGTCGCAGCGTCCTCAGGCAATACTGTTTCCATTTTAAAAAATATTATTGGTGTCGACGTCGCGCCTACTATTACTTCGTTTACTCCAACATTTGGTATCAATGGAATGATAGTAAAGATCAGCGGATCAAATTTTACAGGAGCAGTCGCAGTTAGCTTCGGTGGAATACCCGCAGCATCATATACTGTTGATTCATCGAC
>VBAQ01000009.1:0-2779 GCA_005883765.1 Bacteroidota bacterium | reverse complement strand
TTCTTTTTCACCTACGTCGGGGCCGACAGGAGTAATGGTAACTATTAAAGGATCTCATTTCGATACAATTAGTTCTCGCAACATAGTTTACTTCGGAGCGGTTAAAGCAACCGTATCTGCCGGCACTGATTCGACTCTCCTAGTGACAGTACCCGTCGGAGCAACCTATCAACCGATTACAGTAACTGCAAATAATTTGACGGCATATTCTGATGGACCATTTATTGTGACTTTCCCGAATGATGGCGGTCCATATACATCAAATTCTTTTACCACGAAAATTGATTTTGGCTCTGGAAACTATCCCCATAGTGTCGCATCAGGCGATTTTGATGGAGACGGGAAAGCCGATCTGCTGGTAGCAAGAGGAAGTTCTGATTCTGTTACCATATTCAAAAACACAAGCTCAGCCGGAAATATTTCCTTTGCTCCGAAATTGAATTTCCCGGCACAACGTGAGCAGGAAGGCAGTGCAATCGCCGACCTTGACGGAGATGGAAAACTTGACTTTGCGATAGTGAATGGAGTTTCTTCATACACGGTTTCAGTTTATAGAAACACAAGTACAAATGGAAATATTTCTTTTGCTCCAAAAATTGATTATCCAACTGAGAACGGCCCGTATTCAGTTGCCATACGTGATCTGAATGGTGATGGGAAACCTGAACTTGTAGTATCAAATACCGGATCAAACATTATTTCTATCTATAAAAATTTAAGTGCCCCGGGCAATATTTTATTTGATACTAAAATTGATTTATCGCCCGGAACTAATCCTTACAGCGTATCCACTGGTGACATGGATGGTGATGGAAAACCTGACTTAGCCATAATGACCCAGGGAAGCAGCTCATCATTATCGGTTATGAGAAATACAGGTACGGGAGGAAATATTTCATTCGGTGCAAATATCCAGATAGCAACTTTGGATGGTCCCTTTATAGCTTCAATCGGTGATCTGGATGGAGATGGAAAGCCTGATCTTGCAGCATCAAGTTATAATTCAGTTGCTATTTTAAGAAATTTAAGTACCATAGGAAATATTGCTTTTGACACAAAGCGAAACTTCTCTACCGGAAATTATGTTGCCTGTGTCTCTATGGGCGATCTGGATGGAGATGGGAAGCCTGACATAGTAACATCTAACTGGCTCGACAATAATATTTCACTATTGAAAAATAACAGCACCGTGGGGAATATTGGTTTTGACAACCAGGTGCTTTATCCAGTTGATGCAAACCCCTATTATGTTGCAATCAGTGATTTCGATGGAGATAGCAAACCTGTATCGTAGTTGCGAACTCTTCTTCTGATTCAGTTTCGATCCTTAGAAATAAAATAGGCGAACCTCATATCACTTCTTTATCTGCTACAAGCGGTGGTGATGGTAATAATATAATCATTTCCGGGGGTAATTTTTCAGGAACCAATGCGGTAGAATTTGGAGGAACAGCCGCGAAATCCTTTACAATTAAATCTTCAACTGAAATTGACGCTACAGTTGGAGGAGGTGCATCGGGCAGTGTAACTGTTACTACTCCTAACGGCACTGGAACAATAACAGGATTTAGATTTATACCAGTTATCACAGCTGGAGGACCAATAACTTTCTGCGGAGATGGGTCTGTAACACTTACGTCTTCGGCCTCCGCAAATAATCAATGGTATAAAAATAATACTGCGATTAATGGCGCCACGTTCAAAACATTATCGGTTACTTCAAGTGGCACATATTTGGTAAAAACAACAGGCAATGCAATTACAACTTCTTCGGATAGCATTATAGTGACAGTAATTACTGTTCCCACGCCAGTCATCACATTGGATCCAAATAATAATCTTACTTCAAGTACGGCAACAGGTAACCAATGGTATTTCAATGGGAATTTAATCGCCGGCGCCAATAATCCAACATATCTTCCAACCCAATCCGGCATTTACACTGTCCGGGATACTTTAAATAATTGTGTAAGCGATTTCTCAGCTGCTTACAATTTCGTTGTGACGGGCATTATCGACCTCGGCAATAATCAGTACATCAGGGTTTATCCCAATCCTGTAAAAAACAATTTGAACCTGGATTGGCACATCTCCACTATGCCTACGTTAAACATAGAGGTTAGAGATTTGCAGGGTCGACGAATATTATCTTCAAGAAACTTACACAATGCGGCCACACTGGATCTATCAAAGTTTCCGGAAAGCATTTACTTCATAAACATTTCAAACGACAAGCTTCAGATTCATGTCACAATAAAAATTATCAAAGAAAACTAATCACGAGCGGCTGCCGTCACTGGATTAATAAACTATATAATTTTTCAATTTAACGCCGTTGTTGTCCGTTGAAATTTCGTCGGAAAAAGTTTTAAAACAGAAACTGAAGTATCTATACGAAAATCCGGTAAGGGCCGGCTTGTGCCAGTAACAATATCAATACTCATCCGCGTTATTTTATAAGACTGAAATCGATAACTGGGGATTTCTGACTCATTGTCGCGATTAACTATTTCAGTTGTTGGTGTTGAGGTTTAGGATGGATGTGAACTTAATTTCGAACACCAACAACGGCGTAAGGTATGGCTAGCAAGCTATTGATTTCATCACCTGCCTGCCGGCAAGGCCGGCTGGGAATTTCTGACTCATTATCGCGTTAACTATTTCAGTTGTTGGTGCTGCGGTTTAGGACGGATGTGATCTTAATTTCGAACACCAACAACGGCGTAATGCCGATGGTTTAATCAGAACGGCGCAGCAGCATGTAAGATCTGTCCGTTTG
>VBAQ01000093.1:7317-19961 GCA_005883765.1 Bacteroidota bacterium | reverse complement strand
CTTGAGTCATTGCAGGGGTACCTTCATCGGGTATTCTTGTTTCATAATACTCCAGATCTTTTTTTATCTGTCCCACATCCGTTATTTGTTTTAAGGGGTAAGCCAGCAGGTTCACATCTGCCTGTTTTATTTTTTCTCCATGATAAGTTGCATGTTCGCTGGTAACGCCATTTTCCAATTTTAGAATGGGGATACTATTGGCCACATCAACCCAATCAGACTTGGGAGCAATGCCTAAAATCTTTGCTGCTTCAGTCGCGTACTGGAGATTTGACTTGGCTGCTGCATTGGTGAAGGCGTTGTTGTCAACATTCTCCGCCCATTCATCCGCCGCTACCACATTTTTTATTTCGTATTTGCCCGGTCCATTTCTTTCGACGCGGGAAGCCCAAAAATCTGCAGTGGCCGATAAGATCGGCCAACCTCTTTCACGCAACCAATTTTTATCCTGCGTCACGCAGAAATAATTCCATGCAGCAATGGCGACACATGCCGTGATGTGGTGTTCAAACGGTCCGGTCAAAGCCCACACCGGCGTTTCTTCTACTCCTGTCTCGGCACTTTCCCAGGGAAACATGGCGCCTTTGAATCCATTCGCAAAAGCATTTCTTCTGGCGGTCTCCAGCCTTTGATAGCGGTATTCAAGCATGCTCCTGGCGATTTCAGGATGCAGGACCAGCACAGCCGGAAACATCCAGAGTTCCGCATCCCAGAATACATGGCCATTGTAGCCCAGTCCGCTTAAACCCATTGGAGAGGGAGAGAGTGCAGTTCCTTCCCTGGTAAATGAATAAAGATGATACAACATGCTGTGAATGTCCTGTTGGCTTTGATCATCTCCCTCAATAACGATATCGCTTTTCCACAGGTCATTCCATGCCCTGGTATGAAAGCTTATTAAACGATCTCTTCCTTCGAGCTTGGCATATATGGTTAGGCGTTCAGCCTCATTCAATGGATCATCATGGTGTGCGGAGGTGATGGAAGAACCGGCAATAGCAAAGCGGTATGTTTCACCGGCTTTTATTTTTTTACTGAATTTCATCAGGTGCATGTTGTTATCCCACATCTCATGGATCACACGAGGTTCTTGTCCATGGGGCTCAGTAAATAAAAATGTATTTGATGCACACATCAATAATTTACCTGTCGGGCTTTTTGCGGAAGAGGTGAGCAGACTGATCACCACGTGAGGCTTGTCAATTTCGTTGTAATAATTCTGCACATCTTTTAATGCATCGGGCGCCTCCATCACACTGGCACTGGTAATATCGATATCTCTTTTTGCAGTGATGCTTACATCCATCAATACAGTAAATGGCAAATGTCTTAGGGAATAGTAGGTATAAGAAACCGTGGCTTTGTCCGAGTAATCAAACCGGGAATTAAAACTTGCCTGGTGCATATCGAGCTCCTGCTGAAAATTAGAGACCGATTTTCCATCAATGCGTTTTCCGTCTATTTCCAGGTACATATTGAGCAGGTTAAAGCTGCGAAGAAAATTGCTTACACGGCCCCTTCCATACAGATCGTAAGCCCCTGCCAGCACAACATCTTTCACTTTAAAGGGTTCGGAAGATGATACAATACCGATCATTCCGTTGGCAACCGTTACTCCGTAATAGTTTGAGGGATCAATTTTGTCAGCTTTTATTTTCCAGGGATCAATTGTCTGCGAAAAACTGCTACAGAAAAAAACAAATGCAATCGCAAAATTTAAGATCAATTTCTTCATATGGAGATTTTGGGTGAGCTAATATAAGTATTACTATGCCAATCCATCGATTGTAAAAAGTTTCCTTTTTAGTATTTCATTATGATCGGCTCATCACTTGCCAAGTAGGTGAAAGCCCTATTTTTGTACCTAGTCTGATTTTGAAATTATATTTTTTCATGAAAAGGATTTTTCTTGGCCTCACTGTTTTCCTTTTTCTTTTGATCGCCACGGTATATGCTTTTATTCCGGGAAAATTAACGGTCTCAAGTGCTTCATCTTTTAAGGCGAATCAGGAGAGCGTTTACAGGTTTCTGATAAACGATAGTAATTGGCAGAAATGGTGGCCGGGAACCGTTTCCAAAAGCAGCCGTGGATCTCTCTTATTCAGGTATAAAGATTATGATTTTCAAATCGGACAAATTTTCTATAATGTTATTCAATTGAAAATTGGAAAGGATAACAATTCTTCTTCCAGCTTGCTAAAAATAATTCCTTATTCCGTTGACAGTATTGGAGTAGAGCTTTCATCAGACTTAAATAGCCGGCAGGATCCGATTAGCAGAATTTCAGCGTATTCCCGCGCAAGGAAAATCAAACATGTGCTGGATGATATCGTGTTGGCCATCCAAAAATATACCGGTAACCTGAGAAATATATATGGAATCAGTATCAACAAAGAAAAAGTACAATACCAATATGTGCTATCAGAGAAAAAATCATTCACGCATTATCCCACGACAGAAGATGTTTATGAGATAATTGAAAGACTTAGAAATTATATTGGCAGATCAGGAGCAAAAGAATTGTTTTGGCCAATGCTCAACATCAAACATACTGAAAGCATAGGTTATATTGCTCAAGTGGGGATACCAGTGGACAGGGAACTTCCTCAAAATGAAAATATAACCTCTAAGTGGATGATGAAGGGTGGTAACATATTGTCCGGGCAAGTGACGGGCGGGCCCAAGCAAATTGATGAGGCAATAAAACAAATGGAGATGTACATCCGGGATTACCAACGTTCAATCATTGCGATACCTTTTCAGATGCTAATCACTGACAGAACGAAAGAACCAGACAGTACAAAATGGATCACTCGTATCTACTATCCTGTCGTGTAGCTGAAGCCATTCAATTAAATCAGTGATTAATCGTTTTTACTGGGCGGTACCGTATTACCGTTACGCTATCATTATTTCTGGCAAGGATAAATGCGTCTTTACCAGCTACGGAAATTTTTCTAACATGCCGCACCTGACCTTTAATTTGTAGCCCATTAATATTTTCGCAAACAAATTTTCCATGACCTTTATTGACAAGGATCGTCCCGAAATCAGCATCATACCTTCCCATTTGTATGTTGTTATCATAATAGTTTCCTACTAGCAAAATATCAGGAAGATTATCATTATTAGCATTTACAACAATAGCATCTCTGTATGTGCTTAATTGTGTTTGCCATGGCAGCGGTGAAGTTGTAAAATGCAGCTTACCATCATTGATCAGAACAGCATTGGCAAAATAATCGGCAGTTAGCAATTGGGCATTTTTTAATTTACTTCTCTTAAAAATTTCATCCATAGAAGCCTGGGCGAAATCCCCGGCATACAAAAAATCTTTTTTGATCTGAGGCATTTGCTTTTGCAGTTCCTCTTTATTAGCGAAAGGCAGTTCCCTCCCATTTACATAATAACTTACAATCTGTTCATTTTTTCCATTATCATCAAAGTCGTTGTAGTATAATCTCACGGGTTCCGCAGCAGAAGCTTTCAGGCGGCTGTTCAATCCAAGGTTGCCGGCAATTAAATCAATATCGCCATCATTATCTATGTCGACAGGTAATACAAAATTCCACCAACCATTCTTGTCCGTAAGTTTTTGCTCAGTAAAACGGCCTTTGTTATTGATGAATGCGTAAATGCCCCCCCACTCGCAGCATACGATCAAATCCTTATCGCCGTCTTTGTCTATATCAAACCAAATAGCTTGTGTAACCATTCCTATCTGCGATAAGTCCCTGGCGTATTTTTCTGTTACATCAATAAATTTTCCTGTGCCGTCATTTTGCAACAAATAAGAACGTGGGGTCTTTCCATATTCCCATGGAACTGCTCTTCCACCAATAAATAGATCCACAAAACCATCACCGTTAAAATCATAAGGAACTACGCACGAAAAAGTATAATACAAATTACTAAAGGCATTCTCTAATTTCTTAAAATGGGCCTTGCCGTCATTCAGATATACCCTTGGCAGCAAATGTTCATCAGCACCATAGTATTCATTACCGCCACTTGCTATCACCAGGTCAATGTTTCCATCATTGTTCACATCGGTCCACACAGCATCCACGTCCTCATACATACTATCCAGAGCCATTTGTGGCTGCTCTGTTTTGATAAACTTTCCATTTGGTTGCTGCAGGAAAATAGCATTGTGAAAAGTTTTTGATGAGCCTATGAATACATCCTCCAGTCCGTCGTGATTAATATCGGCAACTGCTAAGGCAGGCCCCTCTGTTGAAACCATATGAGGGATCAAGGGTTCACGGTTAAATTCAATAAAGGGATCTTCTTCATGCTTATAAGTAAGCTTGACCGACGCAGTAATATCCTCCATTGGTTTTGTGAGATTGCGATGAAAGGAAGTAATTCTTGTATAATCAAACCGGGGAAGGCCGCTAGCATAGGTGTACGTAAGATGAGAATTATTATTCAGCCGGATAGCCTGGTAAGTATTATCAGGCCAAACCAAGAACGTGGAATCCACTTTTGTTTTTTCAAGCCCAATATGCAATGGGATTTGCATACTGGACTGAAACCCTCTCACAGGATTGTTCTCATAGGTTCTTACTCCACCGTTTGCAAATACAATTACCTTAGCTCCAACTGCATTTATATTTTTTGAAGAGCCCCGAAGTATGATGTCAACAAAAGAGTTTTTTCCCTTATCATTATTCTTATTTTCATACACGAGCACGGGATCGTCAATATTATTTACAACTACGTCAAGATCTCCGTCATTATCTAAATCTGCATACACGGCACCATTTGAATAAGTAGACTTATCATCACCAATGCTGTCTCCTATATCCCGGAACAAAAGGTTTCCATCGTTTTTATAAAATTTATTGGGAATTTTTATTTGAGGAAATTTACTTATGAGTGCGAGATTTTTATCATCCAATTTATTTTCCCGAAGCTTTTGCTGAACTTCTTCATTGGATATAAAATTGATATAGTCCATATCATTCAATCGCTTGGGAATTCCATTCGATATAAACAAATCTTTTAGCCCATCATTATCAAAATCCATAAGAAGAGGAGCCCAACTCCAATCAGTAGCCGAAATACCCGAATACAGGCCTGTTTCACTAAAAAGACCTCCTCTGTTATATTGGAGATTATTCCTTGAGTACTGATAATTATACCCTGCTGAAATTTTCTGTTGAAAAACATCGTAATCATCGTCTCCCAAAGATCTTTTTAATATATGCGGATCGGATGGAAGCATATCCATTGAAACGATCTCGGGAAATCCGTCATTGTTTGCATCCGCCACATCAACACCCATTGAATACTTACTGGTATGCATCAATCGCTGGTTATTTTCTTCGGCGAATTTTCCATTCTTCTGATTGATGTACAAATAATCGTTTTCATGAAAATCATTTCCGATATACAGATCAGGCCACCCATCTAAATTGATATCTGCAGCTACGACCCCGAGTCCATAGCTAATGGCGGAACTGTTGATGCCTGTCTCTTTTGTTACATCTGTAAAAACATTTCCATCATTTCTATAAATGCGGTCGCCGGAAAGTGGACTATATGTCCCTAAAAAATCTTCGCGAGGAGCGAATGATCCGTTTTGATGGACTGAGTGGTTCAGTAAAAACATATCCAGGTCGCCATCCATATCATAGTCAAAAAAAAGAGCCTGCGTGCTGAAGCCTGAAAAATCCAGGCCATATTGTTTGGCTTCGTCTTCGTAAAAAGGAACACCATTTTTGTCAATGCCCTTGCAAATGAGAAATTGATTTTTGCTATTGAGAATTTCGTATTTGCCAACCCGGCAAATATAAATGTCAAGCAAACCATCATTATTTATATCAACAACCGAAACACCTGTAGACCAACCCCCATCCTCCGGTATTTGTGCTTCTTTTGTTACATCCGAAAATGTCATTTTCCCTTTATTGAGATAGATTTTATTTTCACCCTGGTTAGAAGCAAAAAAGAGATCGATCAAACCATCATTATTAAAATCACCTGCCCCAACACCTGCACCATTATAAAAATACATATAGCTAAACATGTTGAATTCTTGTGTTGGGTTTAGCTTGTTTGTAAAGTGTAAACCCGTTTTACTGTCATCCAATACTTCAAACAACGGGGTTTTTTTCTGGTGTGTTCTACAACTCACTGTTGAAAAGAACAGGAGAATGATAAAAAAAAGTTTATTGCTTTTTTTAGTATAATAAAATATGCGCCTTGTTTTTTTCATCAGATCACCTCAAACCTATTGATCTTTCTCTTTCGGAATTCTTTTTAATTCATATAAAACGGGGTATTCGTCATTTTGCAGAAAAAGCAGGTATTTTTTATTCTTACTGTCCAGCTCCACAATATCTCTCAGTTCGCCCTTCAGATCTAAACCCGTTTCAGTTGCTTCTATCCATTTAAAATTTCCTTTGCCATCATTTAGTAATACGTCCCCGCTGCTCGCATCCAATCTTTCCAGTTGGGGAATAAAATCAAATTGATTACCGCCTGATACAATGTCTGTATAACCATCATTATTTAAATCCATGCAATGGATAGCATTCATTGATGATAATTGTATCATTGCTGGCAATTCATTAACGAGAAATTTGCCATTGCCTTTATTAATTGCCACACAGGAAGCCGAATAATTGAATTGTCTGAGGATAGCTTTATTCAATGTTTCCGAAGGCAGGAGTTCCTGTACAGATTTTGTTGCATAATCAGCATGCCTCAAATTATTTTTTTTCAGAAGTGGCATGGCGTCTTCAAGATCATGCTTTAAAAATACCGGCTTGTCTTTTCCGTTAACCGTATAAGTAAGAATTTTATCAGTGATCCCATTCTGGTCAAAATCGCCGACCCATAATTTTATCGGATGGTCACTATCAGGCCTGAGGTAAAAATTTTTACCGATGTTACCCAGCAATAGATCCTCTTTACCATCGCCATTCACATCGGCAACTGTAACCGTTTGCCACCAACCATATAAGTTTTGCAGATTTGTATTCTGAAGTTCTTCAAATTTCTTTGCGCTTTGATTATAACTGAATATCCGTGGCGTCATCCATTCACCCACTACGATCAATTCTTTTTGAGCATCTCCTGTTACATCTGCCCAGGCGGCCCCGGTAACCATACCGATATTGGCAATGTCCGGGTTTTTTGTTTTAGCCATATCAGTGAAATGACCTTTCCCGTCATTGACAAATATGTAGCTGGAAGGGGCTAATCCGTATTCCTGTGGCACACTTCTGCCACCAATAAATAAATCCAAATCACCATCGTTATCGAAATCGCAAGCTACGGCCACGCTTATGTTTGCATTATTAGAAGGGAATGCTTCAGCATCCAATCGAAAATTTCCTTTGCCATCATTTTTAAACAGGCGCAATTGCATCTGCCTGCTATTGGCAGAAACATTATTTCCACCGGGGCAGATCAGTAGATCGAGGTCGCCATCGTGATCACAGTCAAATAATAAAACGGCCACATCTTCAAAATCCATGAACTGCTCAATACCCTTTTCCTCTTTTTTCATAAATTTTCCATCTCCCTTCTGTAAATACAATTGGCCCGCATGGCCGGCAGTTCCTCCAATAAAAACATCCTCCAGGCTATCTCCGTCAACGTCGCCCACCGCAGCTTTTGGTCCTTCACGTGACAGCATCCTTGGAATATTTCTTTCATAAAAGAAGTCTACATAATCATCTTCAGTATGTTTTTCAAATCCGTCCCGATAGCTATCGGGAGCTATCGGATTATTTTTTACACTATCAAATATTGTGTTGTGATCTGCGATTTTTTTTGCCGACAAAGGAGCGTATCTTTTCTCCTCATTTTGTTTAAGGTTATACACTCTGTTTAGGCCGGGGTGCAAATATTTTGAAAAAGAAAGATCAGGCCATTGAACGATCATGGAATCAATTTGTGTTGCTTTCCCCAGCCCAATAATAATTTTGTAATCCATGGAAGACTGGAAGCCCCGGCTGGGAATTACTTCGCGACTTAGGACCTGGCTCCCTTCATAGATTTTTATTTTACTGCCAATGGCAAACCTTGCAATAAAACTCCTATATAATTATTGTGATTTAACTCCCGTGAATTGTTTTTATAAATGAATGCGGGTTGGTTTACATTATTTATCACAACATCAAGATCGCCGTCATTATCCAGATCGCCATAGGCCGCACCATTTGAAAAAGATGGTTGTGTGAACCCCCAGCTTGAACCCGCATCTTTGAATGAAAGATCGCCTTTATTTTGATATACCTTATTAAGTACATGAATAGAGGGCATTTTGTCAATGATCACCTGTAAATCTTCTTTCTTTCCGGTAGCGATCATTTTCTCCATGATATCATTCGCCGAAAAATCAAGAAAGTCCTGGTTGATGAGATCATGATAGATACCATTACAAACATAGAGGTCCACTAGTCCATCGTTATCGGCATCAAACATCAATCCACCCCAGCTCCAGTCGGTTGCGGATACGCCGCTATAATTTGCAACATCGGCAAACGTTCCGTTTTTTTTATTTACCTGCAGAGTGTTCTGGAAGTATTGGTGATAAAAACCATGTTGCTGTTTAAGCCGGTAAACGTTGATATCTTCAAATGCTAATGTCGTCTTCATTCGATAGTCATCACCAGGCAACATGTCAGTTGTAAAAATATCGGTGTAGCCGTCGTTATTTATATCGCCAAAATCAGCCCCCATTGATGCCAGGCTTGTATGCTGCATGCACTGCTCCAGCTCATCTTTAAATGTTCCGTCTTTTTGATTGATGTATAAATAGTCCCTTTCAAAATAATCATTTGACACATACACATCAGGATAACCATCATTATTTACATCACCCACCGTTACACCCAATCCGAAGCTGATAAGGCTTCCATGAATACCTGCTTCCTTGGTCACGTCTGTGAAATGTCCATTATCATTTCTCAATAAGTGGTCACCCCCGCCCTTCCAAACTGAAGCCACTGGCCAATTTGCATCTGGCAAATCTCTTTGATTGGCATAATTTAAACTATTAGGAGAGATGGGACTGTTATTGATGATAAAACAGTCCAGGTCACCGTCTAAATCATAATCAAAAAAAGAAACCTGGGTTGTGTAACCCGAATCATCCAAACCGTACTGTGCAGCGGATTCGGTAAATGTCAGATCATGGTTGTTGATGAACAATTGGTTTTTACGCAGCGTCGGATCGTCCATGCTTCCCGCATTGCAAACGAAAATATCCAGCCATCCATCATTATTGATATCGACCATCACCACACCCGTGCTCCATTGTTTTTTATCGCGAAATCCTGCCTTGCCAGAAATATCTTCGAATTTAAAATTGCCTTTGTTAAGGTAAAGTTTATTGCTGCCCTGGTTGGCACTAAAAAAAACGTCTGCAAGGCCATCGTTATTAATATCACCGATAGCGACTCCACCGCCATTGTAAAAATTTCTGTAGTTTAAAATGTTCTGCTCTTTGGTATCATGTACCGTATTTATAAAATTAATTCCGGTATCATCCATTAATTTGAATAGCATTGGCTCAGTCGGCTTATGCCCGCATGAAAAAATAGCAAAAAGAAATATTGAAAAAAAAATACGATTCACTCAACTTTTGATTACAGATTCAGTTCTTAATTTTATTTACCCGATATAACGCGGGATAATCATTGTTCTGCAGAAACAAAAGGTATTTTACTGTTCGACTATTAATTTCAGCAATATCTCTCATTTCACCCCGCATTCTTAACCCCGTTTTGACGGCATCCTGCCAGACATATTCCCCTTTACCATCATTGATCAGCACGTCACCAAGACTTGCATCCAGTCTTTCAAACTGCGGCAAAAAGCCAAATTGATTTCCTCCCAACACAAGATCAACATGGCCATCATCATTAAGATCCATACAATGAATTACATTGACACAGGAAAGTTGTACCATGGCAGGTAATTTCTGAACGGTGAATTTACCATCGCCATTATTCATAGCAATACATGAACTGGGATAATTAAACTTTTTAACGGCTGATTTACTTAAAATATCTGCGGGGAACAATTCCTGTATTGTTTTTTTTGAATACATCTCATTTTTTAAGTTTGCCTTTTTTATAGAAGGGAGCTGATCTTCCATATCACGTTTCAGAAATACAGGCATGTCTTTTCCATCAACCGTATAGGTCATGATTTTTTCGATACTATTGTTTTGATCGTAGTCATTGACCCATAATTTAACAGGTTTTTTTTCATCCGGGTGCAGGTAAAAATTCTCTCCGATATTGCCAAGTATCAAATCTGGCTTCCCATCGCCATTCACGTCCGCCACTGAAACCGTTTGCCACCACCCATATAAATTCTGCAGTCCGGTGTTTTGTAATTCTTCAAACCTGCCTTTGGCTTTATCATAGGAAAATATTCTTGGCGTCATCCATTCACCCACAATGATCAATTGCTGTTGACCCTTTCCTAAAACGTCGGCCCACGTTGCGCCACATACCATTCCAATATTTGCAATATCAGGATTCCTTGATTTTGCCATATCTGTAAAATGACCGTGGCCATCATTGACAAAAACAAAGCTTTCGGGCGTTATCCCATATAGCTGGGGAAAGCTTCGTGACCCAATGAATAAATCGGGATAACCATCTCCATTGAAATCATTTGCAATGGCAACCGATATGTTCATACCAACATTAGGAAACGCTGAAGCATCCAATGAAAAGTTCCCCTGGCCATCATTTTTAAATAACCGAAGTTGCAATTCCCTGCTATACGGGTGGGCATTATTACCGCCGGGGCAAAGTAACAGGTCAAGATCACCATCATGATCGCAGTCAAAAAATAAAACGGCTACATCCTCAAAATCGGCAAATTGTTGAAAAGCATTTTGTTCTTTTTTGATGAACTTTCCAACGGACGTCTGGACATATAACTGACCAGGATGACCGGGAGTACCCCCAATGAATACATCATCGAGCCCATCTCCATTGACATCGCCAACTGCAGCCTTGGGTCCTTCGTGAGAGAGCATTCTTGGGATATTCCTTTCTGTATAAAAATCATTTACCTCATTTTCCTGGTGCTTTTCAAATCCGATAGCTATCGGATTGCTTTCCACCTTGGAAAAAATTGTTGGTTGATTGTTTGCAGGAGGAGGCGGCATCATATTTTTTTCATCGGGTTGCCGAATAACATGTGTTTGATTAATGGCTGGCGTTTCAAATTTCGTGAATGATCTGTCCGGCCACGTAATGATCATGGAGTCTATTCTTGAAATCTTGCCGAGCCCAACTACCATTTTGTAATCAACAGATGATTGGAAACCCCTGCTGGGAATCATTTCTTTGGTAAAAATCTGGCTGCCTGCATACAATTTTATCTTACTACCAATAGCAAAACTATTTTTCCCTTTGCCTTTCAGCATAATTCCGATGTAATTGTTATGGTTGAGCTCCCGGGAATTATTCTTATAGATAAAGGCAGGTTGATTTTCATTATTCACAACCAGGTCCAGGTCTCCATCATTATCCAGATCACCATAAGCGGCTCCATTAGAAAAACTGGGTTGAGTAAATCCCCACGTAGGGCCGATATCTGTAAACTTTAGATTCCCATTATTCCGGTAAACTTTATTTGGGAGTGGTGTGCGTGGAATTTGTTTCAATAATTGATCAACCGCCTTTTTCTTTCCGCTCAACACCATTTTGCGATAGGTTTCATCTGCAAAAAAATTCATGAAATCTAAATTGGTGACGTCTCTGTTTATTCCATTGCAAACATAAATATCATTCCACCCATCATTATCCATGTCAAACATAAGCGCTCCCCAACTCCAGTCTGTAGCACACACCCCGCTGTAATTCGCAATGTCTTTGAACATTCCATTCCTATCGTTCAGCTGTAAACAGTTTTGTGTGTACTGATAAAAAAACCCGGATTTTAATTTAGCATTGAATAAATCAATATTGTCAAATGCTCCGGTCGTCTTTAGCCTGTAATCATTTAATGGAAGCATATCAGTTGTAAATAGGTCGGGGTAGCCATCATTGTTTATATCTGCTATGTCAGCCCCCATGGATGAAAAGCTGGTGTGCTGCATCCAATTTTCAAGCTCGTCTTTGAAAGTTCCATCTTTCTGATTGATGTATAAATAGTCTCTTTCGTAAGAGTCGTTTGAAACAAATACATCGGGGTAGCCATCACCATTGATATCTCCCACAGAAACGCCTAAACCAAAGCTGATAAGTGTTCCATGAATACCTGCTTCCCGCGTCACTTCAGTAAAATGTCCATTGTCGTTACGAAACAAATGATCGCCGCCACCCTTTAAAAAATCAGGTACGGGCCATTCTTTTTCAGGCAGATCACGACGATTTGAATAATTTAATTGATTTATCGGAATAGGGCTGTTATTAATCATAAAACAATCGAGATCGCCATCCAAATCGTAATCAAAAAACGAAACTTGTGTACTATAAGCCGAAATGTCAAGCCCATATTGCGCAGCAGATTCGGTAAATGTCAGGTCATGATTATTTATATACAGTTTATTTTTCCTGTTGCCCGTGCTCATGTGTCCCGAAGAACAAACATAGATATCCAGCCATCCATCACCATTGACATCTGCAAAGACCACTCCTGTGCTCCACTTGTCATCT
>VBAQ01000093.1:2505-7293 GCA_005883765.1 Bacteroidota bacterium | reverse complement strand
CTGATATCATCAAACTTAAAGTTGCCTTTGTTCAGATACAATTTATTTGCTCCGGCATTAGATGTCAGGAAAACATCAGGCAAGCCATCATTATTAATATCCCCTATCGCCACTCCTCCACCATTATAAAAGTTCCTGAAAAGAAAACTGTTTTCAAGGCTATCATCTTCAACATTATTCTGGAAATCAATTCCCGTGTTTTCCATCAATTGAAACAAGGGCGCTTCCTGTTTAATGTTTTTACAGGAGACAAGAAATAAGACAAGCACCAATACGACAAATCCTAAACGCATCTTCATTATATTATCGGAAAGCAATTTCAAAAAAGAAAGGTCATTTTTCACAATGACCTTTCAGAAATTTATTATAAAAATATTAACCGCCTTTAATATCCGCCGTTCTGTTTTAAGTTGGGGTTAGCAGCCAAGGCTTGTGAATGAATTGAGAACAAAAAGTATTTTGGATCATCAGTAGGTTTGTATGCCCAGCGCTTCAGGAACATTCCAAAGCGAATTAAATCAGTTCTTCTCTGGCTCTCCCAATACAATTCTCTGCCTCTCTCTGCCAATAACGTGGTTGGATCCTTCAGATTAGCAGTGTTAACCAAAGCCATTGAAGCGACAGGAACGGCGCCTCTGGCAGTCCTTAATGCATTGATCAATACAAGAGCTCCTGGTACGTCGGTAGAGGCTGCCCTCATTTTTGCTTCGGCTACCATTAATACCACATCAGGATATCTGAAAATCATAAACCAATTACCGGAAGGACCACTGTAAGACGCGCTGCCAGTACTAAAATCCGGAGGATATTTTTCAACGCGTATACCCGTAACTTCCAGGTTAGCTCCGGTTTCAATCATATTGGCGGCGATGTTTGGATCGAAATACAGGGGGTTTCCTTTTCTATCCTTCAATGCCACTCCATTCTCATTATATTGCTGTCCTATCATCAGGCCCGGCCTTTGCCCGCTCTTATCGGTAACTCCTTTGTAGAATCTACCACCTAGTCTTTTATCTACTAAGGTATCACTTAACTTGGGGCTGCTCGCATTGAGTGGAGTAGGAACGCCAAAACTGTTATAGAAATCGGCTACAGTGGAAAATCCGTTCCAGCCTGCATTAGGATTATTGGGAGTATATTGGTTATAGTGCAGCGTCATGAACCAGCGAGTATTAATTCCGCTGTTGCCCGCAGAAACTCCAGTGTGATTGGGAAATGCAAATATACCTTCAGTAGAATTGCTGTTTGTCACGCTGAAATTGTCAAAATACTCGGACATATATGAATATTTGCCGCTATTAATGATGGAGTTCCCTAACGTTATCACCTGTTGCATATCAGCATCGGCAAAAGTGGGTGCGGCCCTGTTAGTAAAGGCGCCTCTGTTTAGGTAACATTTCATCAATAAAGTTTTACATGCATCTGCATTGGCTATCGCCATATTCGCATTTCCTCCGGGACCCAAATCCGGCAGAACTGCGTTCAATTCATCAATGATAAACTGTATCCCATCTGCGCCAGATTTGACAGTCGGAGCATTGAGCAAGTTATCTCCCGGCTGTCTGAATGGATACTGACCCCACAGATCCAGCAAAGTATATAGCGAGAGCGCCCGTAAAAACCTGGCTTGGGCAGCTTGGGAGGTCGATGGTTTGAATGCAAGCACATTCGTAGCATCGAAATTTAGTTTGTTCAAATTATTAAATGCATTCAACAAATTTCCGTCATTCGCACTGAAAGTGTGGTTATGGACTATACGCCAAGTGCCATTATCGTCCCAGTCACCACCTCTTGTAGGCACCAAAGAAATATCGTATCGGAAGAATTTTCTTCCAAACTTAATACTTGTCCCTGATCGCCGCAAAAGGGAGTGCCCATATCAGTGTAAGCCGACTGCAACAACAACTGGGTACGCTGAGCGCCTAAAGCAGAAGAGGTTTGTGAACTGGTGAGCGTACTTCTCAAGCCTTCATGCAATTTGGTACAACCTAGAATAGCCATCGCAAGTAAACCACCAACTATCTTTAAGTTTTTATACGATACCATAGAATTTTATTTTAAAATTAGATTTTGCAATCAATAATCAATTATAAAGAAAAATTTAATCCAAATGAAATCATCCTCGGCGTTGGATATGGAATGTACTCAATGGACCTGGAGGGGTACCCTCCGTTGTTTTTATCAATATTTACTTCGGGGTCAAATCCTGTAAACTTCGTAATAACAAATAGGTTGTTTCCACTTACAAATACATTCAGGCCTTTAACATAGCGTCCAATATTCCCAACGTTATAGTTCAATGACGCATTTCTGAGTTTGAAATAATCACCTTTCTCCAAAAATCTTGTAGAAGGAGCAACACCACTGCTTGGCTTCTCTGCTGAATTGAAAGCTGCCTGGTCGATGTTTCTTCCCTGCGATATTCCAGAAATATTCGTAACGCTTGTCCGGGTGTTATTATAAATGAGATATCCGCCTGCTCCACCGGCATTTAGTGTCAACGTCAGTTTTCTATAACCCAGTGTTGCACTGCCTCCATAAATTGTATGTGGATTAGGATCACCCGCAAAAACAATTTCAGAATTACCCCCGATTATCTGGTTACCATTCGCATCAAATCCTTTAAACGGTTTCAGATAAAATTCGTTGGCAGGTTGATCGTTGGTAATGATTTGCCCCAAGGAGCCCGATACGCCTTGTCCGTCAATCGTACCTGTCACTATTGCCAAAGGAGTTTTTGTTCCTGGTGCAAAAAAGTCGGTTAACTTATTTTTATTGTTGGCGATGTTAAAACTAACATCCAAACTGAAATCTGTTTTCTGAATAACTGTTGCGCCTACTGCAAATTCAAAACCAGTGTTTTTTAAATGACCGGGAATATTGATCCAATATGAAGTAGCCGGCGCCGGCTGAATGGCTATACTCTGGAATAAAATATCAGTAGTGGTTTTATCATAATAATCAAATGCACCATATATTCGTCCTTTCAGAAGGGAATAATCCAATCCGATGTCGTATGATGTTGTAGTTTCCCATTTTAAATCCGGGTTTGCCACGTTGACTTGACCGGCGGTATTGTAGGCAGAAAAACCAAATTGCTCCTGGGAGGCGCCCGAAGGAAATTCCTGGTTACCGGTTTTTCCCCATGATGCCCTGACAGCAAGAGAGGAAAATATTCCGCCATTCTTCATGAAATCTTCATTACTGATCAACCATTTGCCGGCCACAGAAGGAAAGTAGCCGTACCTGTTATTTTTCCCAAACCGCGTGGACCCATCAGCCCTGAAGGTGCCTGTAAGGAAATACTTGTCCGAATAATACAATATAGCTCTTACAAAATAAGATTGCAGCGAAGTGGTCGGGTCAACAAAAATGCTTGGTGGATTTTGGGTCTTGCCATCCTGTAAAATGGCAGTGTATGGGATATTAATGATATTGTCTTGAGTCAAATTGGTATTGAACCCTACGGCGGAAAAACTATTGTTTGAATAATCGGATTTCCAATATTCAAAACCAGCAGTTGCATTTAGATTAAGATTCGTTGTAAGATCGCCGATATAATTTAAAGTATGCGTGAAGGTCTGCGAAGTCAACACGGCGTGTGAAATAGCGCCTACACCCTGGCCGGACAAGCCCGAATAACCCTGCAGCCATCCGTACTCGTTCGTATTTCGATAGCCTGTACTATGATTGATCGCATATTGAAATTTATATTCTAATCCACTTAGAATTTTGTATGCAGCTGAAACATTGGCCAAATAGGTATTTACATTCGCTACATCAGAAACTCCCGCGATCAGTGCCAGTGGATTACCCGAACCATTAGCCGGGAAAACGTAGAAACCTGTTGAAGGGTCCTTAAAAGGTTTGGTCGGATTCCACTGTAATATGGAACTGATGAGGTCTCCCTGCGAACCAACCTGATTAACTACGGCACCAATATTTTCGGTCGTATGCCCAGCTATAACATCAAAATCAATGGAGAGTTTTTTATCCAGAAATTTATATTGACCACCAAAATTTCCAAGATACCTGTCCAATGAGGTTTTCTTAATAAAGCCCTGGGTCCTTGACCCGAGGAATGAAGCCCGGAATTTTCCCGTTTCATTCCCGCCACTAAATGCTACCGAGTAACTCTGCGATAATTTATTTTGAGTCGCCTCTTTTTGCGCATCGATACTTTGACCACCGTCTAGAGTCGAGGCATTCGGCACGTTATATTTAGAAAGTGCGCTTCTGAATTGGCCGGCATCCAAAATCTCGTATTTCTTCATATAGCCCGCAAAAACACCAAAGCTGGTAGCAAAATCAAGTTTCGTTGGACCGGCTGAACCTTTTTTGGTAGTAATTACAATGACTCCATTAGCTCCGCGTGAACCGTATATTGCTGACGAAGAGGCATCTTTAAGCACATCAATGGATGCTATATCATTAGGATTAATGTAGGTCAAAGGATTTGCATCCGGAGTTGGACCGAATGCTCCTAACCCAATATTTGGTCTTGCAGATCTTCCATCTAAAATAACTCCATCAACCACATAGATAGGATTGTTACCGCCTCGTATAGAATTGTTGCCGCGGATTTTTACAGTTGTCGCGGCTCCTGGTTGACCACTATTTTGCGTGATCTCCAATCCGGGAACCTTGTTTTGTAATAACTGATCAGGGGAGGTTACCACACCTTTGTTAAAATCTTTTGCTGAGACAGTGGAAATAGAGCCTGTAACATCTCGTCTCCTTGCCGTACCGTAGCCAATTACTACGATCTCATTTAAGTTGGCACCTGAC
>VBAQ01000093.1:0-2436 GCA_005883765.1 Bacteroidota bacterium | reverse complement strand
GTGTTGCGTATCCGACGGAGGAAATAACAAGTGCATTTGCATTTGCCGGAACAGTCAAACTAAAAGTTCCGTCCGCCTTAGTCTGTGTGCCAGTTCCCGTTCCTTTTGCAAGTACAGATACCCCGGCAAGCGGCGATCCGTCTTTGCTATCACTAACTTTACCGGTAACTGTCTTTTGTGCAAAAATAGAAGATGATAGAGACAAGAATAGCGTGGTGATACCCACACCACGAAGCAGTCGTTTTAGAAACATAATCGTTAGTTTTTTAAGCGTTTGGGAATTAAATGTAGTCAATATGTATTATTTACACAAAATTTTTTTTAATAAATTATAAATACACTTTTTGTCCCTGCCGGCTCTTTCTTCGTTATACAATTAACTGGTAAATTTTAAGAACTTCAACAAGAAATTATAAGATTGCACGGAAAAAAAATATTCTGAACACTAGATAGGACATTTGAAATAATCGAAATGCTGTTTTACCGGGAAAAATTTTTAGAGATCCAAATTTTTATTCCATGTATTCAAAAGAAGAAATAACTAAACTTCAGAAAGCCTCCGATCAACTAATGAAAGAACTTGGAAAAACGGAAGGAAATGACGCGGGCACACCTGGAATTTCTGAAAAAAAAATTGAGGCGCTTAGAGATGTTTTGCGTTTTCATGAGTACCGCTATTATATATTAAACGACCCGTTGTTGTCCGATTTTGAATATGACCAGCTATTTAAGGCGCTTGAAAAAATTGAAAAAGAAAATCCCCCACTCCTGTCAATTGATTCCCCTACTCAGCGTGTTGCGAAAGGTCTCACAAAAGATTTCCCAACGGTGCAACACTTGGTACCGATGCTTTCATTGGATAACTCCTACAACAGTGAAGATCTGATAGATTTTGACCGGAGAGCCAGAGAATTGACCGGGCAAGACAAAATTGAATATTGTGTGGAACCGAAATTTGATGGTGCCAGCATTTCTCTTATTTACGAAGATGATTTTTTGGCCAGGGCCGCCACCCGCGGCGATGGTGTCCAGGGCGACGATGTCACCATCAATATTAGGCAGATACGCTCAATCCCACTTTCCGCAAAATTTTCAAAATACAACATTCAGCAAATTGAGATACGTGGAGAAGTTTTAATCAACAAAAACAATTTTAAAAAATTTAATGAGCAGTTGATGGAACAAGGCATGGCGCCGCTTGCTAACCCACGCAATGCTGCTTCAGGAACACTGCGCATAAAAGATCCAACGGAAGTAAAGAAGAGAAGTTTGGAGGCATTTGTTTACAGCATGAGCGACTACACCCTATTGCGCGGAAAGCAACTTTCGAAAGAATTGCAAACACATTCAGGCTGGCTCCAGATGCTTTGGGAACTTGGTTTCAGAAGTCCGCAAAAAGAAAAAAAAGTTTTGAAAGGAATTGATGCCGTCATTCTTTATTGCAACGAATTTGAATTACAGCGGGATGAGCTGCCTTATGAAATCGACGGCATGGTGATCAAGGTGAATGATATTGACCTGCAAGATAAAATGGGAATGACCACCCATCATCCCCGCTGGGCAATCGCGTTCAAATTCAAAGCCAGACAGGCTACGAGTAAATTATTAAACGTCGAATTCCAGGTGGGTCGAACTGGGTCGATAACTCCTGTTGCTAAAATTCAGCCTGTGCCGATCGGCGGAGTGACCGTGGGCTCTATCTCTCTTTTTAACGAAGATGTGATCCGCGATAAGGATCTAATGATCGGGGACGCCGTTCTTGTAGAGAGAGCTGGTGATGTCATTCCCTATGTCGTAAAATCTCTTGCTGATGTAAGAACGGGCAACGAAAAAAAAATTCACTTTCCCAAAATCTGTCCTGTTTGCAATAGCAAATTGTTCAAGGAGGAAGGTGAAGCAGTATGGAGATGCATTAATATTGAGTGCCCCGCGCAAGTTGTTGAACGCATCATTCATTTCGTTAGTAAAGATGCAATGGACATCCGTGGATTCGGTGAAGCGAATGTGAGAAAATTTTATGAAATGGGTTTGCTCAAAGATATTCCAGGCATCTACAAACTTGATTTCGATAAGATCAGTTCTCTCGAGGGGTTTGGGAAAAAATCAATTGATAATTTACAAACGGCCATTGCCAATTCTAAAACGCAGCCCCTACACCGACTGATCTATGCCCTTGGCATTCGCTACGTGGGAGAAACAACCGCAAAGATTCTTGCACATCACGTGAATAATTTGCTGGATCTGAAAAACTATTCCACAGAGGATCTGCAGAATCTTGAAGATGTCGGGCCCAAGGTCGCAGGAAGCATCTATCAATTTTTTCAGAACAAGGATAATATCTCAATGCTTCAGCAATTGGAACAACTGGGGGTTCAGTTTAAGAATCCAAAAAAAGATCATGCTACGGGCGGCAATCTTAAGGGATTGACGTTTTTG
>VBAQ01000391.1 GCA_005883765.1 Bacteroidota bacterium | reverse complement strand
ACCTATTGACAAACCTGAGATATTGATGAAGGAAAGAACTTTCTGGCGACTGAGGTTTCTTACAGCGATTTTGAAATAATGTTTTATCATAAAAAACATTTTGATTTTTATTCCGTCCTCAAACTTTTCACAGGATTCGATGTTGCTGCTCTTATGGTTTGAGAACCGACAGTGATTAATCCAAGAAACACAATAATAAATACACCTTCCATAATCAGTAATATGGAGTAGGAAATTTTATAGGCAAAGTTTTGCAGAAACAGATTGCTCAGCAGCCAACTTGCCGGGACTCCAATGACCACTCCAATACAGATTAACCACATAAAAGAACGGCTTAAAAGAACTGTTACATCTCGCACGCTGGCACCAACTACTTTGCGAACGCTTACTTCTTTTATCCTTAGTTGTGTATTATACATTACCATGCCCAGCATTCCCAAACAAGCGAGTACAATGGATAGAAAGGAAACATATTCCATCACTTTTAGTATATCACTGAAGCCTGATGTAGTGTACGAATCATTCATTTCATCGCGCATCAAAGCATACTGCAATGGGTGGACGGGATCGGTTTTTCTCCAGATAGGTGATAAGGCGGCGATCAGCCTGTCTTTACTTCCTGGCTCAAAAGAAATGCTCATTATTTGGAAGTCCCTGGGGCGGTAACGAAATGCAAGCGGCCCAATCTCATAATTCATGGGTCGGAAGTGAAAATTTTTTACAACACCGACAACACGTAATGGGGTGGAATCTGCGGCATAAATTTGCTGCCCTATCGCCTCTGCTGGCGACTTAAATCCAAACAGCATCAGGGCTTTTACATTTATAATTACCTCTGATTCTTTTTCTCCGTTTAAATCGGGCGAGAAATTTTTCCCCGCTGCAAACTGTATTCTCAGGTTGGAAATAAAATTAGCATCTGCACGGAAATCACGCATCGTGAATGATGCATCTGAAGGTTTTCGTTTGTAATCATCAGAATAATCTTCGAAAGTGCCAAGGCTGTGGGACACAAATCCTATTTGTTTTACTCCAGGTACAGATTGCAACTCCACTGCCAGCTTGTTGTAATCGTTGCCGAGCAATCGTACATTCAGTATGTTTTTGTCATTAATCCTGTAGTCAGCTTTCAGCAAGAATTTCATCTGGTGATAAAGTATTAGAACAACCGCAATGAATATCATGCTCAGGGTAAACTGCACTACCATTAGCCCTTTTCGCAATAACTGACGGGTATTTGTTTTTTTGCCCCACATATCTTTTAATACCAGTACGGGTTTGAATCCAGACAGGTAACCGGCTGGTAAAGACCCCGCCAAAAAACCAACAAGGATAGCGAATAGAATAAAATAACTATAAACCCATGCATCTTCCTTAAGGTCGATAGAAAACTCTTGCGTGAGATGCAATTGGAGGAAAGCTGATTTCAGGAACTGAAGTATGATATAAGAGGCGATTAAAGAAAATAATGCGAATACAACTGACTCTGTTATAAATTGAGAAAAAACCTGCCAACGACTGGCCCCCATCACCTTTCTTACACCAATTTCTCTCGAGCGTTTTAATGATTTTGCGATCATCAGGTTAGTATAGTTCAAACCTGCCATTACTAAAATTACTAAAGCAAGAATGCCTAAAAACAGCAGCACCATCTGGGGCAAGGATCTTCCCAGATTGTTGGATAATATTGGACCCGGGGATATTTTGCGCAGTGGCTGCAGGTAAAACTCGTATGCTTTGTCCCTCGTTTCCAAATTTCTGCCCGCATAATTCTTACGGCTAATTTCCGCTAAAGCGGATCGCACTTCCACCAGCTGTCCCCTTTTTAATTTAACATACACATAGCTGGTGTAATAGTTATCCCAATTCTGCAGCGATTCCATCACAACCTGTAGTTTTTCGAGAGCAGGCAAGGCACTGGAAGAAGCGATCGCTTCAAAATCGAAATGGGTTTTCCCCGGAAATTCTTTGAACACACCCTTTACAGTAAAATTGCCATACCCTCTGAAAGAAATGATTTTCCCGATTGTTTCACCATTGCCAAATATTTTTTTAGCTGTTTCCCGTGTAAGAATAATGCCGTCGGGACCATTTAGAGCCGTTGAAGGATTTCCGCTTTCAAGTTGAAAGTTGAATACGTCTAAAAAAGATGAGTCAGCAAAAAAGCCATGTATGGGCACACTAACAGTTTGATAACTTGCATCGCCATTGAACTGCCTGTTGATGCGTACAACCTCTTCCGCAAATGAATAGCCATCTTTTACAGCAGTTCCCATTACATATGGAGAAGAGGCATAGTTCTCACTTCCACCATCCTTTCTTATAGCTTTTGTATTTATCCTGTAAATCCGATCGGCATCTTTGTGAAAATTATCAAAGGCGTATTGCTCCTTAACGATAAGTATGATCAGCAACCCAAGTGACATGCTTACCGCCAGCCCGAATACATTGATGAAAGAAAAAACAGGATTGCGGAAAATATTCCGGAACGACGTGAGAAAAATATTTTTTATCATAATCCCTCCTTGCCTTCTACCTTTAGGAGGAAGGCTATTACTTAACAAATGCTGACGAGCTGTTAAATAAATGCTCGCCAGTTGAATAAATAAAGAACATTGTTGAACAGAATTGTCAGACCATAAGTCTCCTTCCGGGAGATTTAGAGGGTCTTTACTCACTCCGTTCGTAAAGAATTAACAGGGTTTGCCACTGCCGCTTTTATCGCCTGGAAGCTAATGGTAAACAACGCCACCATTGTAGCCGCCAATGCA
>VBAQ01000008.1 GCA_005883765.1 Bacteroidota bacterium | reverse complement strand
GATGTCGAAGAGATACCTACACATGGTGGGTCACTACGTATTTATGCTAAGCACAAAGAAGATGATACAAAACTTGTGACACATAATGTCACTGTACTCCTGGGTAAGGAAAACAATAAAGGCATGCTTAGTCTTGCCTACTATAACAATTTTCAACAGAAGGCACTGCAAGTAAAACTGGATCTTATCTCATTTTTAATTGAACAAAAAAGAGCCGGAAGAAAAATTGCTGCATACGGTGCCGCGGCAAAAGGCAATACTTTACTAAATTACTGTGGTATCAAAAAAGATTTAATTGACTATGTGGTTGATGCTAATCCACACAAACAAGGTAAATGTTTGCCTGCAAGTCACATACCTGTTGTGAGCGAATCCCTGTTAAGAACAAATCGGCCCGACTATATTGTCATTTTGCCCTGGAATTTAAAAAAAGAAATTACAGATCAGCTTTCATACGTAAGGGAATGGAATGGTAAGTTTGTAATTCCCGTTCCCAAATTGGAGGTTATTCAATGAAGAAAGTACTTGTTACCGGAGCAACAGGTTTTATTGGTAATTATGTAGTGCGAGAATTTTTAGAAAGAAATTGTTCAGTAATTGCTTCTTCAGCACATGAAAAATCGGCTAAACAAAAGGATTGGATAGATCATGTCGATTATGTTCCTTTTGATATTAAACAGGTAAATGAATCAATAAACTACTTTGATTTTTTTGGCGGCCCTGACCTTATGATTCATTTGGCCTGGGAAGGACTGCCAAATTATAAATCTTCATTCCACATTGAAGAGAATTTGCCCGGCCATATTCGTTTTCTAACCAATCTCGTTCAAAATGGCCTTCGGGACTTGACAGTTGCCGGAACATGTTTGGAATATGGAATGCAGGAAGGTGCTCTTAGAGAAGACATGCCTGCTTTGCCTTCCACTTCGTATGCTATTGCAAAAAATGAATTGCGAAAGGCCTTGGAAACAATGCACCAGAATTATCCATTTTCGCTCAAGTGGGTGCGTCTATTCTATATACATGGCAAAGGACAAAATCCGAATTCATTACTTTCGCAACTCGATCAAGCTTTAGCAAATGACGAACCGGTGTTCAATATGAGTGGAGGAGATCAATCAAGAGATTATTTATCCGTGGAGAAGGCTGCCGAGTATCTTGTAAGAATAGCCTTGCAAAATGAGGTAGCCGGCATAATTAATTGCTGTAGCGGTGAACCCATTACGATAAGGCAGTTCCTAAGAAATTACTTATCCAAACTTGGCAGAAATATTTCTTTGAATTTTGGCTATTATCCATATCCTGACTATGAACCATTGCATTATTGGGGAGACAATAATAAGTTAAAAACAGTTTTAAAGAATGACTGATCCGATAGAAACATTTATTGAGGAACGGAAAGATCGAATACGTCAAAATGAAAGTAATGCGGCTCTGCAAAAAGCTGCGCAAGACTTTAACCTGGAATCGAATAAAGCGCAATACTCCTACAATTTTTCCTGGATGGGCCGGCCGATTATTCAATATCCTCAAGATATGGTCGCTATGCAGGAAATAATATGGGATATCAAACCTGACCTAATTATTGAAACAGGTATTGCACATGGTGGTTCCTTGATTTACTACGCCTCGTTACTTGAATTGATTGGAAAAGGGGAGGTGCTGGGAGTTGATATTGATATACGCGACCATAACAGAAAAGAAATCGAAAAACATCCCATGTTCGCCAGAATAAAGATGATCCAGGGCTCATCGGTCAGTGCTGAAACGGTTGCGGAGGTAAATAAATATATTTCAGGGAAGGAGAAAGTATTGGTGTGTCTTGATTCCAACCATACTCATGAACATGTATTGAATGAAATCAGGATGTATTCGCGTTTCGTTACAGTGGGATCTTATCTTGTTGTGTTTGATACCATAGTAGAGACGATGCCCGATAATTATTTGCCAGGAAGACCCTGGACAAAGGGCAATAATCCTATGTCTGCAGTTAGAGAATTTTTAAAATCAGATGATAAGTTTATAGTGGACACGACTATTGACAATAAATTGCTGATTAGCGTGGCGCCTGGGGGTTATTTGCGAAAAGTTAAATAAATCAGGAGTCAGGTTATTTCTCTTAAAAAGTTTTTGTGGGAAAATTCAGTATTGTAATACCCGTTCGTAACGGAGGTGAATATTTTAAATCGTGTGTGAAGAGCATTCTTTCGCAAACTGTATCCGATTTTAATTTGGAAATATTGGATAACTGTAGTGAGGATGATACAGTAGAGTGGTTAGAATCTATAAATGATAAGCGAATTCGTATTTATTTGTCAGACAAACCACTTAGGATAGAAGATAATTGGAAGAGAATAGTTAGCATCCCCAAAAATGAATTCATGACGTTTTTTGGTCATGACGATCTGCTCGATTCAAACTATCTCGCAACGATGGATCAATTGATCAAAAAGCATCCCTCAGCCAGCGTTTACCAGGTCCATTTTAGATATATTGACTCCGAGGGGAAAGTCATACGATCTTGCAAGCCAATGGATGAAATTCAGACTGCACCTGAATGCCTAGCCTTTTTTTTTAACAATATGTACGAGCTATCGATTGGACATGTAGTGAGAAGTAAGGATTACGATATAATTGGAGGCATTCCGTCGTACCCCAATCTCTTATTTGCCGATTTAGAATTGTGGATAAAACTGATTGAAAACAATTACAAGGCGACTGCAATGGAAGAATGCTGCTCATACAGAATTCATTTAGCAAGTACTACCAAATCATCTTCCACTTTAAGTTATTATTATGCATTCAATCGCCTATTGAACTTTTTTTCTGATTTAAAATCGAAAAATCCCCTCTACGCTTCGATCCTTTCGAGATACGGATTGGATTTTCTAAAATTATATTGTAAATCTTTGGCTCACCATTTATTGCGTATTCCGAAGAAGAATAGGCAAGGGGTAACGGTTTCAAACTTTATCCTGAATTATAAAAGATCAATTGATGAGTTAATTCCTGGAAACGATTACCAACCCTCAAAAATATCTAGCATTAGATTGGCAGAAAAGATCGATAATAGTTTTTTAGCCAGAGCATTGTTCCTAGGGTTTAAGAAAATTTATTCGAAGCCAATTTTGTCATCATATGACTAATAAACCGCTTGTTTCTATCTGCATCCCCGCTTACAAGCGAGTTGAATTTCTTAAACGTCTTCTTGAGTCTATCAGCATTCAATCGTTCAAAGATTTTGAAGTAATTATTACAGACGACAGCCCGACTAATGAGGTATATGAGTTAAGCCAGGCATATAAGGATAAGTTTACCTTGTTTTATTTTAAGAATGCAGTAGCGGTAGGAACACCTGAAAACTGGAATGAGGCGATACGACATGCGAAAGGCGAATGGATAAAAATTATGCACGATGATGATTGGTTTTCATCGCCAGAGAGCCTTGAGATTTTTGTTGAACATATTCACAACGGCTGCAAGCTTATTTTTTCAGGATATACCAGGATATACGAAACCAAAACCAAACCTGCGGAGAAAATGGTTTGGTCTTCTTCTTACAAAAAAGCGATAGCAAAGAACCCGGAAATCCTATTCGCAAACAATTTAATAGGTCCGCCAAGTGTCACTTTCATTCATAGAAGCGCCTCTGAGACCTACGATAAAAAACTGAAATGGCGGGTCGACATCGATTTTTATATCCGCGTACTGAAGCAGGAAGGAAAATATATTTATATAAATAAATCCCTAATTAATGTCGGGATGAGTGAGACACAAGTTACCCAGGCCAGCATTAACGACCCAAAAGTTGAACTTCCTGAGGGTTGGATATTCTTAAAAAAGCACGGAATAAAACCGTTAAGAAACATATGGATCTATGATGCCTGGTGGAGGTTGTTTAGAAATATGAATATAAAAACTGAAAAGCAATTAGTGAGCTACGTAAATGAAAATTGGCCGATGGTGATTGTGAAGATGACAAAAGATATTGGCAGAATACCTGCTGTCTTAGTTAGGGGAGGTATAACTTCAAAAATTTTCATGGGGTTATCTTATTTGAAAAATCTTTCAGCGATTGACTAATATTTGTCGATATGTCTCGCAAAAAGTTTCACCGCTAAAATGCTTGACGGCATACTGATAACTTTCAATGCCGATTTGTTTTTTTAATGAGGGCTCACCAATCAACCGGTCCAGTAATTCAACTCCCTGGTGAACAATTTTGTTCTCATCGGTTTCTGTAATTAAGAGGCCATTTTTTTCGTGACTAATATAATCCGGTATTCCATCAACGGCCGTAGAAATTATAACCTTGCCACGAGCCATCATGTCCATAACAACGATCGGAAGTCCTTCATATGCCGAAGTAAGCAACAGTACGTCTGAGTTGCTATACACCTCATGCAGCTTTTTTTCATCTTTTATCTGGCCATAGAGTGTGGAGTACTGTTTTACGTCTTCAGGAATGATATGCTCGACATCGCCCACAAACGAAAAATGAACCGGGCGTTCCATCTTATGCATTTGACGGGCAATCTCTGCGATCAAATGGACTCGCTTTTGAGGAGCTCCACGCCCCACGTATATTACTTGCAGAATATTATTGGTAACTTCTTTGAAGGACGGAATGTCAACTTTGTTATCAATGAACAACAGCCTGTCAAAGAAAGATTGCGGAAGATTATTACGTCGATATTGATGTTCCACATCCCTTTTGATCTTGGGAGTACTGAATATCCTGATGTCAATATATTTTGCAAAAGCCTGCGAGAAATCAATCCATGTATTAAGGTGACACAATTCGATTTTTTTTGTCTCTTTTTTTACATGGGGAAGGATTTTATAAAAAAAAAGACTTTCACCACCAAATACGACCGGTCTATTTACTTTGTTGATCCAGGAAGAAATCACTCCGCGAAAGAAAAAATTTACAAAATGATATAGCTTGTTATCGATGTATTTATGAAGATCGATTATCTGCGCCCCTTGTGCTTCGAAAAGGCTTCTGAATTGATTGTTTCTAGGTTTTTTTGAAAAAATAATTAATGGCCTTTGATCCTTGATACACCAGGTGATATCAATATTTACCTTTACAGATCCACCAATATCTCCGGAAGGGAAAAATAAAAAAATATGATGCTTTGTTTTCAGTGGAAAGAGTTTACCTGCTATCTTTCCCAGGAAGACAAAAGGAAACATCAATATAAGTTCAATATTTCTTTTTAGTACAGCAGATCTATAGGTCATTTATCCTTATAATATTTTTCAAGCAGGTTAACCAGGTAGTTTTCCCCGAATTGAATATTTAATTTTTGAATGATGGGCGAAATAATCGATAGATCAATTGGAATGGAAGAGCCTTTCGCTATGGAAACATAATTCGCTTCGATTTGCCAAAATTCTTCGATCGTTTTCACAATTTCGGTTACTTTATAATTCGAGGGGTTGGCTACGTTGATGATCTGATTTAAATAAAGCCGGTCTTGCAAAATATAGTCAACGATTCTGTACATATCATCGATATCAACCAGGTTTCTAACTGCATTGCTCCAAAGATCAAAGTTGATTTTATTGACGGTATGATAAACAAAAAAATTTAGTATGGTGTTCGGATTATCAGATTTGCCAACAAGATTTGATACCCGGAAAACATAAAATTGCTGACTGTATGATTGAACAATATTTTCTGCCTTGTATTTGTGAAGAATATACGGAGAATTCTTTTCTTCGGGATCATAAACGCTACAGGTACTAAAATAAACCAGGATCTTTTCTTTGTGCGCTTCTATGATGGATTGCAACAGGTCTGTTTCCCGGTTGTATTCAGCGATGATCCTGTTTTTTGAGTTCGATACTCCCGAAGCAAAAATTACGAAGCGATCATCTTTTTCGTACGATGCAAATCGCCTGGCAACCATTCCTTTTCCTATAACCATAACCTGATCTGTCTTGGTTGCGAAAGTATTTTAAAATATTTTCCCAATAATAATATTTATAATACAACTAACAACAGTTTTTTTTGCGGAAAGGATAGAAATAAAAAAAGTGTTTTTTAGTAGAAACCCAAAAACACTTTTTAGACGAAATTTATTTCAACCTTACGGCTGATAAGTAATAACTAATTTGGGATGCTTTGTTGCATCAGGATAGGTACTCGAACAGAAGTCGCGTATGTTGTAGATGACTTCGTTTTGAAGCAAAATCATGAAGCCATAATTTGAATTGCTCCTCATTGCGATCACCAGTTTTTTTACATCAACATCTATTAGATCAAGAAACGATTGGTTTGTGTGGGGAATAGATACTTGATCAACTGTGGTAACTGTGGGTTGATTCAACCAATTTGTCAGCTGGGGATCCCAATAGCTGGTGATTCGACGAATATACATTGAATTATCGGTACCTGAATTTGCGTGAACTAAATCGCCATTCCCGGGCGTTGGATTTGAATAAAGCGAAAGTTTGGCGGTGAGAATGGTTGCATTCGCAGGAATAGAACTCAGGTCAAATCTGAAAAGCCCTCGCACATAAATAATATTCCCGTTTATTGTCCAGGCGGCAGCATCTAACTCTGTGGCATGTGTTGACTGATCATAACCGCTGCCGTTGCCCAATATATGTCGTTCATCGTTGTTGTTAGTTGGCTGTAACGTCAGGGTTTGAATAGGCGCCTGGTTAACTGTTATAGCAATGGAATCTATTCCTGTCAACCCGGCATTATCTACAACCAGGAACTGAAAAATATACGTGCCTGCGACAAACCCGGTGACAGTAGTAGTCGCCGAGCTTGGGCTATTTACTACCGGTACGTTAGGTCCTGATACCAGGCTCCACAAATAACCCGTGATGCTTCCATTGTCGGTCGTGCCCGAACCTGTTAAGGTAAATGAATTTGCGGGCAACTGCACTGTTTGGTCATTTCCGGCATGAGCTACAGGTGGCTTTGGCGGAGGAGGATCATTATCTTTTTGGCAACTAAAAAATAGGCTACAAAATGCGAAAAAAATTGCAGCGGTTAAGGTTGATTTCATAAGTGATCTGAGGTTTAATGGCTCATCAAAAGCAAAATAGGATATTTTTATTTCTCTCGCAACAGTTTACTCCAGGCTAAGAAAAAATTAATGGAGATTGACTGTGCTTTCTAATACCGAGAGCAGCGACATCAAAATATTCGGAGCTGGAAACCTGTACCTACATGAAATGATGTGTTGTGAGACTGAAAATAGTTACTATATTTTTGTAAATTTCAGTGTTTATTACCTGAGAAACCATTTGCATATTGACGATCGAAATATTTTTGGTGACAACCAGGGCAACTGGATTGATCATACCATGGCGACATTTTAAAACAAATGCTTGATGTCCTCTAGCTATAACAAAGATGATATCTCACTCGCACAATGGGCTTTGGTAGAAGAGATCAGGGCAGGCCAATGGAAGACCCTTGATTTTCCACGCGTGGCCCGCGAAGACTTTGGTCTTAACGGAATCGAATTTGTAAATACGCTTTTCGAAGTTCCTACAGAGGGTTATCTAAAAAAATTAAAACAAAATGCCGCTGATCACCGTGTTGCCATGGTGCTTATAATGGTAGATGATGAAGGTGATGGATGTTCACATAAAAGAGAAGAACGCAAACAGTTTGAAATAAATCATCGGAAATGGATTGACATTGCACATTATCTCGGGTGTCATGCCGTCCGAACTAATTGCCGCGGACCGCAGAATGTAGATAAACAACAAGCTCTCGAATGGGCCGCCGAGACATACAACATGCTTTTGGAGTATGCTAAACCTGCAAACATCAGCATTGTTATAGAAAACCATGGAGGGGTATCGAATGATCCGGACTGGATGGTATCACTGATGAAAAAAATCAACAACCCTGGTCTCGGTACCTATCCCGATTGGCGTGATCCTTCTAGTGAATTTGACAATTACACCTTTCTGCAAAAAACGCTTCCTTACGCAAAGGGTATGTCTTACCGTAATCAACCCAGCGAGGAATTGACGGCTAAAATGATTAAGCTTAGTCATGATTCCGGTTATCGCGGCTGGTATGGAATTGAATCTAAAGGCAGGGGAGAAGTAAACAAAGGAATAGCATTGTTAAGAAAATACCTCCTCAATCATTGATGACTTGACTACAAACGCAATGCGGACTTTTTCGAAAAAGAATTCCTGCTGATATTTTTTTACAGTTGAATCCCTTCTCCTTCCATTAATACTAAAAAATCATCGCGTGTTAATTTGTTTTCCGCTAACGCTCTTTCCAAGTCCTCATACATTTCGTCTTCCCCTTCATCTGCTAGCAGAAAAGTGCCGAAGTGGGAAGCAATGGCCTTTTCGGCCAGCACATCTAACTGAATTTTTACCGCCTCTGCAGGAGAAGCATGAATCGGTGACATAAACCATGAAGGCTTATAAGCGCCGATTGGTAATATCGCTAGTTTGATCGGCGCCATTTTTTCGCCGATCTCTGTAAATAATGAATAGTTATAACCACTGTCGGCAGCAAAATAAATGTTTCCTTCCTTGCGCCTGATCACGAAGCCGCACCAAAGAGTGGCATCCCTGTCAAACATACCCCGACCAGAGAAATGCTGGGCTGGCACGGAAATCAATTTTAAACCATTGTTCAATTCCCGCTCGTCCCACCAATCCATTTCAACAGCGGTAGGTATTCCTTTTTTTTCAAGAAAACGTTGAATACCCAGAGCCGTAAAGATCGTGGGCTGAAATTTTCTGTGAAGTATTTTCAAAGTGCTCACGTTAAGGTGATCGTAATGATTATGGCTTAACAACACGACATGAATGAATGGAAGGTCATCAAAATCCAATCCGGGTGGCCGCCGCCTCTTCGGGCCTGCCCAGGAGAAAGGGCTGGCCCTGTTACTCCAAATTGGATCCGTAAGAATATTGAGACCGTGTGTTTGAATAAGAAAGGTAGAATGATTAATAAAAGTGATGCGAAGACCAGTTTCTACTTTTGCGGGTGGCTTTGTCCCCGTTGAAACATTTTCTAATTTACTCCACGTCCCTTTTTGCCGGTTAATCATCCATTTAAATACGGCTCCGAGACCTGCTGCGCTTGCGCCTCCGGGATTAAGAAATTTTTTTCCGTTAAAGTGGTCGGAGATAGGCCCCGAATATTTTGGCGCCGAAAGAGAATACCCAACCAGGATAATTAAACCAATCGCAGACAGTATAGATATGAGAGCTATAAGCATCGACTTTATGCGTGATAAAGATAGAGTAGTTGGTAAAAACGTACCAGGTTGCACCTGTTAGCCGTAGTTTTTAGGAGTGGATTTACGTATATATCAAAAAAATTTTCGGGGACACTTACTCTTGTCCCAACTTGATTGAATTTTTAATTTTCTGTTTGATCCATTTCTATGAAAAAACTCTTGTCAATTTTTTGCTGCGTGTTTTACCTGCATAGCATTGCAAATACTTCTGAAGTGCGAATATCTTCTCCAAGAGCATCCGGTGAGAAAGTGCTTGTGAAGGCGTTGGCTGCTATTGTAAATCGCGAAGAAAAGAAAAAAATACCTTTCAGGAGGGCCAATTTATGTTCGTCAGAATCACCATGGCTGTGAAAATTTTTGCGGCCCTCGTAAGAGCGATCTTGTTACCATTCTTGCCACCGCAAACAGCCTATACTTGCAGTATTGCCATTTCATGGTGGGCATTGACGTTTATTGTCACCTGGTTCTTTCCGCGAATCTCAGTGATTTGACCTTTGAGACTTTTATGAATTCGGTTGCCTCATTCTCCAATAATTAGAGAATTATTTACTTTGAGCTTGAAACCGGTTTTAAGGTATTGGGTTGAAAATCGTTACAGAGCTCCTTTACAGTAACAACAAAGTCCTTAAACTCAGTGGAGTCACGCCATTTCTCTATTGCATTTTCATTCGTCCAGGGTCCGAAAGAAATAAATCGTAAAGAATTTTTTTCGTCTTGCAACAGGTAGGCTTTTTTCGCTTCAGAAAAATTCTTGCTTGTCCATTTTGCAAATGCGGTCCATTGATCAACAAACTCGTTTTCCTTTCCCGGTTTTACGGTCCAAAGACCTAGCGTATATGTCTCATCGCGTTGATTTTGTCTTTCCATTTTTGATTAGTTAAAACAAATAAAATCATTGTAAGGTTTTACTTCCATTCTCAGTTAGTTTGGCGATGTGTGTCAGTTCCAATTTCCTGAATTCAACTTCCGAGCCCTCTGCTTGTAATGCGATCCGACCCTTACTAGCTGTACAGTCAAATCCATAATTGACAAGGTCGTTATTCACCCGTACTTTGATGGAATTGCCAACGCATTCGATAACCATGGTGTTCCATTGACCGACCGGTTTTTCAGAACTATCCGTTAAGTTCATGATGCGACGCTCTTTGCCCTCAGTGGTACCCCAGTTTTCTTTGGGTCCCCGGCGTTTTTCCATGTCATTAACCTTGATATCTTCCACGATACACCAGAAGTCGCCCGCGTTGCCATGCTCCATCTGCACCTCAATTGATTTTGGAAACATTTTGTACAGAGCTCGTGGTGTTGATGCGTGAACAAGGACTCCGCAGTTTCCAGGCTTGCTGGCAAAACGATACTCGACATCCAGGCGGTAATCCTGATAGATCGCATCGGTGATCAGGTGGCCACGTGGTTCTCCCAAACTTACCAACATCCCCTTGCGAACGATGAACGGATTTCTTGCCGAGGAGTTCGTGTCCATTTCCGGTACATCGGCATGCCATCCGCTAAGATCTTTTCCATTAAAAAGATTAATTGTTGTGTGCTGTTGGGATTTACAGGAAAAACTAAATGCAATAAATATGGCGATGATAATATGTAATCGCATGGTTTAAGATTTTTCGGTTTTCACTGTAGTCTCTGACGAGTGTAAAATACCCTGATGCTCCGCCTGGACATTTTAGCCGGCTAAGTTACACCAAGAATAGACTTATTCCAGTTGCCTGTAATCACGAGACTGAAAAGAAAAATTGGACACTCACACAAATGACCGAACTTCATTGACCTAGTTTTATTTTTTAACTATAAATAACCTTTTATGTCGTTCGTTTTAAGATTCACGCCCTCAGGTTTTAGTGCTGCCAAGTACGATGAAGTGATTAAACAATTAGAAGCCTCTGGTGCCGGGGCACCAAAAGGTAGAAGCTATCATGTGTGCTATGGCGATCCGAATAGTGTGCAGGTAACTGATGTCTGGGATAGTATGGAAGATTTTAAGGCCTTTGGTCAAACACTAGTACCTATAATGCAATCCTTGGGTGCGGATCCCGGTCAACCTGAAATACAAGAAGTACACAATATTATTGTAGGAGAGGTTCATTCATTAGCGTAGTTTACTATTAGGCATCTTAATTGGCGAAGGATTAAAAATTGCTTGGGTTCGTGTTGACACGAGCCAACGTTAAATTGCATTGTTTGTTGCCAGCCCTTGCATAGACTCGGCTACAAAAAGAGACAAACTGCAATGAGAATACCCGTCGTGACAGTTGCTTGCGTGATTTTTTATTAGTGACCATTTATTACCGCTATGAGAGTGGGCCAGTTTTAAATATTCTTTCGAATTTTCTCCAGTTGAGTGGCGGATAACTTTTTGCTGGCTGTTGTGGACTCGGCTGTTTTACTTTCGTCAATTTTCCATCGGCAACCATTTTTGCGTGCACGGTTCCCCAATCGGGAAGCTGTTCAGCCTCCTCTATCCAGTGCACGTAAGCTGCCTCGCTACACCACGTTGGAAGTTTTTGCATGGCCCGCCTGTGTGGCGCAGAATTTCGAAACGATCTCATTGAGACTTCATCTTGCCACATAGTGAGTGTCCAGAAAACCAAACCCTTGTCCATTAATTCTTTTCCGCCTCTAAACCCTGTGGTCTTTCTTAATTCCTTTACGGCCGACTCATTCGCCCGGTAGAAATTAAAAAAATAGAAAATAGAGCGAACCCTCAAGCGGGTAGCTGATATAAAAATCATGACCCAAATCTTTTGCCCACGAAAAATCATTTTTTAATCTTAATAAAAATAAAAAAAAATGATGAACCAATGACCACATCGTTATTTGACGTTTCTAACGAGCGCCTAACGGAGACTCAGGGTGAAAACCTTATTACCTTAATAACCCGGCCTTATCCGAAATAAAACCTTATTACCTTACGAGAGATTGAGACATTTTTTTGTTTGTACTAACGCAATAAGGGTGTATCAATGATACCAAATCTTTGCAGAGACTCGGTGTCGCGACGACAGAGTATAATCGATCTACCGTTAATCCTGCATGGTTGAAATGATAATAAATTCCACACCTTGTAGCATGATATTCTTCTCCACATTTAGCATGTTTTTGTGAATAAATGATGGTTAGCTAAATCTTCATTCTAGACATCGTTCGTTATATTCGCCGCTAATTAAACCTGTACACTGTGCGATTAAAAAGTCTTGAGATCAAGGGTTTTAAAAGCTTTGCCGATAAAACCGTTGTTCACTTTGATGAAAACATTACCGGCATCGTAGGACCCAACGGTTGCGGTAAATCCAACATCGTAGACAGCATTCGCTGGGTGATCGGCGAACAAAAGATCAGTCACCTGCGCAGTGAAAACCTTGAAAGCCTTGTCTTCAATGGCTCTAAAACCCGCTCCGCCAGCGGCCTTGCCGAGGTGACGCTAACATTCGAGAACACGAGGAACCTTCTGCCGATCGAGTTCAATACGGTAACCATTACCCGTAAATTTTACAAAAGCGGAGAAAGCGAATACCGTCTTAATGATGTGCAATGCCGGTTGAGGGACATTCAAAATCTTTTCATGGACACAGGCATCAGCACCGACAGTTATGCCATTATTGAGTTGGGCATGGTGGATGATCTGATTAAGGACAAGGAGGGCAGCAGGCGCCGCATGCTGGAGCAGGCCGCGGGTATTTCTATTTACAAAACCCGCAAGAGGGAAGCAAAACTTAAACTGGATGCTACCGAGCAGGATCTCGCCCGTATCGAGGACCTGTTGTTTGAAATAAACAATCAACTGAAAACTTTAGAGAACCAGGCGAAGAAGGCTGAAAAATATTACGAAATAAGAAAGGATTATCGCGAAGCAAGTATAGAACTGGCGAAGGCCGCATTGGAAGGATTCAAGCTTACTTACAAAGAATTGAATGAGCAGCAAGAAACCGAGAACGATAAAAAGATCAGGATCGATGCGGAAATAGCGAATGAAGAGGCGGCATTAGAAAAGGAGCGACTTGGATTCATTGAGAAAGAAAGAGAACTACAAATCATGCAGCATGGTTTTAACGATCTCGTCCAATCTGTAAGAACCAAAGAAAATGAAAAGAATCTCGTCGTGCAGCGCCTGGAACATCTGACGGAGAAAGAAGTGAGTCTTAAAGATTTTTTGCAAAAGGCCGAGGGGCAAATAAAAGGAATCGAAGAGAGCATAGAATTTACACAGGCCCAAATTGGCGATGAGAATAAAATCTTAGGTGAATTCCATGCACAGCTTGATCAATTGCGTAGTGAGGTTGACACGAAAAGAGCCATACTGGATGAGAAACGTTCCGTTGTAAATATTCTCCGCACTGATTTTCAGCAAGTGCAACGCAGCCAGTTCGACGCTGAGAAAAAAGTGGCCGTAGCTGACACTTCCGTACAAAACTTGCAAAGAGCCATTCAGCACATCGAGGAAGAAAAATCGCAGCGGGATTTTCAACGCAAACAATTAGCCGATGAACTTTTTTTGAAAGAAAAGGAATTAAAGATCAAGCAAACTGATTTGGTGCAACTGCAGCAGCATCATGAATACACCAAGGACCAGATCCTTCAAACCCAAGCCATACTTGAAGAGTTGAGAAATCAAATGGCCGATGAAAGTCGTAAACTGGATGCGAAGAAGAACGAGCATGATCTTCTAAAGAGTTTGATCGATTCGATGGAGGGCTATCCTGAAAGTGTAAAATTCCTTCACAAGAATATCAACTGGAATTATACGGCGCCAATACTCTCAGATATTATTTACGTAAAGGAAGAATATCGCACCGCACTGGAGAACGTCCTCGAGCCTTATTTGAATTACTATGTTGTAAACAATTTGCAGGAAGGGCTGCAGGCGGTTCATTTGCTGGACGAAAATAAAAAGGGTAAGGCAAATTTCTTTCTGCTTGACAAGATACAGAACCCGGACCTGTCTGCTCCGGGGGAGTCCTTTCGGACCGGCAGCCAGGGTTTATCGGATTTTAGAGATTCTGGGGAAACCGAGAACAATCATAAACTTGAAGGAGCAATCCACGCTCTAAGTGTGATCGATGTCGAGGAAAAATACAGGAGACTCGCAGAGCATTTATTAGGAAACGTTTTTATTGCTGATGATGAAGAGGCCCTTCAGAATAGCAATGGTTTTGTCGTGATCGAAAAAAATGGCAAGTATGTAAAAGGGAAATATTCTCTTACCGGCGGAAGTGTAGGACTGTTTGAAGGAAAGAAGATCGGTCGATTGAAAAATCTTGAGAAGTTACAGGAAGAGATCTCTTCTCAGAATTATGTAGTTGAAAAATTAAAGGAAGAAATACAGGCACGACACAACGAAGTAGTCGCTTTCAATGAGGACCTGCGGGAAAGCGCCATCAGCGATACTGAATTCGAAATCCAGCAATTGACCAACCAGGTATTTTCTTTGCACAATAAATTGGAGAATCTGCACGCCCTCCAGAACCAGGGACAACACAGGATAGAAGAACTACATATTCAGCTTCAGCAAACACAGAGTTCTGTAGAAGGCGTGCGAATAGATCTGCAACATCTGAATGAAGAGCTGCAACTAAACACAAACAAGTTGAAAGATGCCGAAGAGGCGTTTAAGGCGGAAGAAAATAATTATAACGATATCAACACGCAGTACAACGAATTTAATCTCCAGGTAACAAAGCAGCAAAGCAAGATCAGTGCATTGAAACAAGAATTGGACTTTAAAAATAACCAGCTGAAAGATTTGCAGGTTCAAATCAAAACCAATGCAACTTCACTTTTAGAAACAGCTGAAAATATTCTGCAATCAGAAGACCTTTTGAAAGAAACTGAAGAGTCTTTAATCAATTTGCTCAAAAATAAGGAAGAAGAAGAAAGGAAACTGAATGGGGCCGACCAGGCGTATTATAATCTACGCAATTATTTAAGTGAAAAAGAAAGTGAACTCAGGCACAAAATAAAAGATAGAGAGCTGGTCGAGCATTTACTTAGTGAAATAAAAGACAGGTTGAATGAACTGAAGCTTCAACTGGCAGGCACGAAGGAGAGATTGAGCGTTGAATTCAAAATTCAACTGGAAGATATTTTAGACCAAGCGCGAAAAGGTGATGTTCCCGTTGAGGAATTACAGGAAAAAGTTGACCGGATGAAAAAGCGCCTTGAGAATTTAGGCGAGGTCAACCCCACGGCTATCGAAGCTTTCCAGGAAATGAAAAGGCGGTACGAATTTATTCTTGAACAGAAGAATGACCTGGTAACAGCAAAAGACAGCCTGCTGCAAACTATCCAGGAAGTAGAGGCAACCGCCAATCAAAAGTTTTTGCAAACTTTCAATCGCGTCCGCGATAATTTCCAAAGGGTATTCAAAACATTGTTTACTGATGATGATCAATGCGACCTTGTTTTAGAAAACCCGGAGAATCTTGCTGAAAGTGGAATTGAAGTAGTGGCGAAACCAAAAGGTAAGCGTCCCACGTCGTTAACACAGTTGAGTGGAGGAGAGCGGACTCTAACGGCGACTGCTTTGCTGTTCGCCATCTACCTGATCAAGCCTGCACCATTTTGTATTCTGGATGAGGTGGATGCTCCTCTTGATGACGCGAACGTCGGCAAGTTTACCAATATGATCCGGCAATTCAGTGAGAACTCGCAATTCATCATTGTCACTCACAATAAAATGACCATGAGCACGGTTGATGTGATCTACGGTGTTACGATGCAAGAACCAGGAGTGAGTAAGTTGGTGGGTGTTGATTTTCGGAGTTTGGCCACTCAGGATTAGTCAGCCCGAAAGGAAATGGAAAAAAAGTCGTCCCACCGTTGTGGGACTTTTTATTTTAGGTTATAAATTTTCTTGATGCGAACAATTATTTTGCTTTTTGGTTCCAACATCTTCATGACTTTTGCGTGGTATTACCATCTGGAACAAAAAGGTTGGCCATTGTGGAAGGCCATTGTGCTAAGTTGGTTGGTTGCGTTTTTTGAATATTGTTTGATGGTACCGGCCAACCGTTTTGGATTTGCCGGCGGTTTTAATGCTTATCAATTAAAAATGATCCAGGAAGTAATTACACTTGCAGTCTTTTGTGTATTTGCTACAGTGATATTAAAAGAACCTCTGCAATTCCGGTACCTGGTTAGTTTTGCGTTTTTGCTTGCTGCGGTTTATTTTATGTTTAAAAAATAAATCAAACCTCGTCAACATTTGTGTGATCCTTTGCTCTTTGTTTCCTTATCAGATCTGATTTTATTTTGTGGATGTAGGCGTTTCCTAATATTCCAAGTCCTATAGTGATGATTGCCGCCGAAATGAGCCCCCAAACCAGCCACTCATCAGACGCTCTTTTGTTCGCGGAGTACATGATCACGATAACTCCGGCACCGACAAGTAAGAACCCAACAGGCATCTGGAACAACCATTTTTGGTAATGTTTATTTGCCATAGCAAAGGTTTAAAGTAACGTAAATATAGAGAAAAGAAGATTTTGTTAATATGGTCGCTCGGAGGTGCACCTAATGCCTGAATTTTTATTTTTGGCCTATGATAAAGTTGCTCTTGGCCTTGTTGTTGGCGGCCTCCGTAAATCTGTACGCCCAGGAAAAACCCGAAGGGTTGTTCATCAATTCAAAAGCTCCGGATTTCAAATCTAAAGATCAGAACGGAAACGAAATTGTTTTGAAAGACCTCCGCAAAAAGGGCCCGGTTGTGCTTGTATTCTACCGGGGCTATTGGTGCCCATATTGTAATAAAGAATTACAAAAACTTGAAGATTCTTTGCAGCAGATAACAGAAAAAGGCGCACAATTGATAGCTGTTACTCCTGAAAGACAGGAAGGTGTTGCAAAGACGATTGAAAAAACGAAAGCGAGTTACTCTATTGTTACTGACGAAGAAATGAAGATCATGAAAGCATATGACGTGGCTTTCCAGGTGGACGATAAAACGGTGGCGCGATATAAAATGGCGAGTATCGATCTTGCTGCTAATAATGGACAAAAAGCCGGCGCGGTTTATCTTCCAATACCCGCAGTCTATATTATCAATAAGGATGGAGAGATCTCATATCGTTTTTTTGATGCTGATTACAAGAAACAGCCTTTGGTAAAAGATATTTTGGAAAATCTAAACGGTTTGAAATAATTGTGTGGTTTTTCGGACCAGCTTTGTTATTACCTATTGTGCTTCCGTTGTGTCTCCGAAGGAGTCCTTTGGACACTCATGCGGACGCTGCCGGTCTGCCTTACTTCCAGGTTAGCTTTGCCACTCTTCCATCATTGCCAGCTAGAAAAATACCAGTACCATATTTGGCAATGCGACATACGTGGAATCCTTCATGGCTGATCAAACTAAAAGTCCGCCCGCCGTCTAAAGAGTAATCGACACCGTTAAGTCCACAAGCCACAATATCTTGTTTTGACAAAAATTCCACGCAACTGCGATAACCATGTGGCGGAATTTTTGGTGCGTACCAGGTCTGTCCCCGATCTGTTGTTAAGAAGCAATTTTTTATTCTTGAGCTGTCAATTTTAAAATCGCCGCCCACTACGATCATTCTTTTGCCGCCTTTTCGCTTTTTATTATCATAGACCGAAACAGAATTTGCACCGGTACTCTCTGTGCCCTGGATTATTGGCAACTCAATTTTTGAATCTCTTGTAAACAATCTTGATTTTGACCCTCCACTTACGAACACCGCCTCATCCCGGTCCAGCGCACGTATATTAGTGCCGCTGGCTGCAAAACAAGCTTCGCCGCTGTCGGCTCCCGGACGATTTTCAAACGGAATCTCATTCCACACACTTCCGCCATCAAAAGTTCTTGCTATGAAAAATCTTCCCTCAACCGGGTCGCCAATGACGATGCCGCTTTGCTCATTCCAGAATTCCATGCCGTCGAGAAACATTCCCTTTGTTCGATTTTCGTATACAACTTTCCAGGTTTCACCACCATCATTCGTTTTCAAAATATATGCAGGTTCACCGATAGCAATGATCACGGCGGTAGCTGCATCAAATGCTTCTATATCGCGGAATTCTTTTTTTTCAAATCCTTTTACCGTGAACCATTTCCAATTCTTTCCGCCATTTGTTGTTTTGCCCACCGTTCCGTTGCTTCCACTGACCCAAACCACATTGTCATTTACCACGCTCAGGCCACGCAGGCTGGCGTTGGTACCGGAAACAAGGAGTTCGACTTCCGGTAAATGATTCTGTGCATGTAAAGAGTTAACAAAAACAAATAGAATTAAAAAAAGAAAATAACAAGGTTTTTTCAGAAATTTCGTCATTTGATTTTTCGTCAAAACGCGATCAGATTTATTCATAGCTTACCATGGTTCGTTTAAATGATCCGTCTTGAGAAAGTTCGACAACTGCATAGGCAGGCGCAAATTCCTGGAAAGCGCCTTTCCACCAGTTACCGCTAACCGCGCCATTGCAATAATACTTTATACCCAGGTAGTCTAATTCGTCTTGTAAATGTATATGCCCGCTTAAGCAAAGCTTTATGTTGGGATAGTGAAAGAATATTTTTTTGAGCGCCAGGAAATCGGTGTGCATCAGGTTTCGCTGGATTTTTAGATCACCGTTCGCTTCCGTTCTGTCAAAAAACAAGGCTGCACATATTGAAAGAATGGGAATGTGTGAAACGATACAAACAAACTGGTCCTTAGGAGTAGCCAGTAGATCTTCTTGCAACCATTGCAATTGCTCAGGATCTATAAAAGCGATGTAACCACCTACAGGATTCATCTGTGTACTATCAAGAATGATGAAATGCCATTTGCCTTTCGTGAAACTGTAAAAACGATTTCTCATTTCTAAAGTCTCTACCACCCATGTCTTGCCATAAAGTCTATCGTCTTTTGGTTTGCCTCCCTGTCCGTCCCGATAGCTATCGGGAGCCAGGTTTTCCTTTATGAACCAGCCCCACACATCATGATTGCCGATACAATGGTAGATCGGCAAATTATTTTCCTTTTTCAAAATGGTGTGAAACAAGTCCCACTGTATTTGCGTTTTTTGCTTATCCACTTCCAGCGCATCCATTATAGAATCACCGCCGTTAATAATGAAATCTACTTGCGGATGCAATTGTTGTACGTGCTGCAAGGCTTTGGCCATACCTGTCTCCGGCACGATACCGGGCTTTACATGTATATCGGTTATGTGGGCAAACCGGATGGGCTTTTTCTTCTCATCTTCTGCGGATGACCATGCTGGAAGTAAACTGCCGCCAAGTGCAACAGCAGTTGTTTTCAGAAATGTCTTTCTTTTCACAAGTTTGGAGAATAAATTTAAAAAGGCAAGATAATGTAAAGCGATTGCTAATGGAAGGCTAGTGGATTATTTCGTTTTAACAGGAAAGAGATGAGCAGGTCGGGGCGTTGAAAGATGATGGTGTGACTCGTATTGGGCAGCAAATAAAATTCAGGATCTTTTGCATTCACCAGTCTCTTCCTGGCAAAATCCAGGTTACCAAGACTAGCCAGGTTGTCTTTTTCTCCCATGAACACATAGGTCTTGCAGGTAATTTCATCCCAATGCGATTTTAACCTTCTTAATTGCCTACGATGGCCAAATTTCTCATCACCTGCGACATTCAAATACTCAGGTATCATCATGCTTACCATGGCAAGTCTGCCGACGTATGAGAACCAAAACAATTTCTCTTTTGATGGATCAATGACTGGCGAGACAAGGTAGAGTTCTTTCACCAGGTCGGGATGTTGCATGGCAAAGGAAGCAGCAATCGGCGCACCATAAGACGAACCCATAAGATAGATCTTTCCATCTTTATTGTATTCCTTAACTATCTTTTCTATGTACTTCACATGTGCCTGGATAGAAGGCTCCGATACGCCATAGTTGGATTTTCCAAACCCTATGCGATCTACTGATACCATCCTGAAATTCTTTTGCATATCAGAATCATCAAGCAGTTTCATTGAACTATACCAGGCTCCCGGTGCGCCATGAATGATCAGCAACAAGGGTTTCGTCGAATCACCAACAACGGCGTGATGAATATGAAAACTCTTATAGCTGATATATTTTAACTGCGGCTTCGCAGGCCGGTTTGCATAATGCTTGGCAATTTGCTCATCGCTAAGAACGCGAACAGGGAAGTGACAGGATATAACGGTCAGCGCTGAAACAAAGATCAATATGGTGTTTCGTAACAATATCATGGCCACACTTAATAACGAAACTAATACATAGAAAAATATACCAAACTTCTTCAAATCGTGTCAGTAAGTAAAAATCCGGTTATGACAGTCGTCAGTATTGACTGTCATAACCGGAAATCACCTTTTAATGAAGGAGCTCTACGAAACTTTACTAGTCATCATCTTCTTCTTCATAATAGGCATCTTCACTGCTGGGGTAATGAGTTTCCCACTCTTTAACCGTTTCATCAGTCAGGCATTCTACTATGTCGTAAAGAGGATCCGTTTTTCTTTTCCATTCGGTTACAACAGGATCGTCAAAGCGGCTTACAAACAAGCAATGATCTGATTCAACTGTAACCTTAACAAGCTTAATCTCTGAGCCTTGTTTTTCTTGTACCAGGTAATAACATCCGGGTTCCAGCAAACCGTACGAAAACATACTTCCTCCTTTTTTGGGGTTCATTCAATTAATTAATTCCGGGTTGTAAGCAAGCGGCAATGGGTTGTGAGAATTTAATGGCTTAGGGAAGATTGAGAACTTCGACTCGGGGTTAATAAGGGAGAGTCAACCGAACCATCATTGCCAAAATTAAGGGTTTTTTTAAAGGTTTTTCAAGGTTGTAACTTTATTACAAAAATTTTAGTAGCTACCCTGAAAATCAATTGATAACAGATTATTTTTCAATTAATTTATGAAATATAACCAGATCGATCTTGTGTATTGGAAGGGCGGTCCGCCCGCGGTCAAATCATCAAGCGCACGCTTTGAAAAGGGGCGAGGGGGCAGGTTTGCTCATGCGTTAATTACGTTTTGGATGTGCTCGTTCTTGTTGCGGAGGTCGATACCACCTTCAAGCATCGATTTTAGATTTGTCATGTAAAATGTCCATCCTTTTCCACATTCAATAAAGAAATATCGTTGTTCGGATTCATCGTCCATGGGCATGTGTTGTTGCAGCTCGCAAATGGTTTCATTATCCTCTTGCTTTACAGTAACTGTAACGATGCATCCACCGGAAAAACTAAACTGCAATTCATCTTTTCCATTTGCTGAAAGGATCTGCTTTTCTTCCGCGATCGCATCATCATAGCCAAACCATAACCATTTATAACTATCACCTTTTTCAACGGCTTTATCTCTTTTTCTGAGGATTCCTTCCGGAGTTCTGCATTCTGCCAGCCGCAGAAACCAACTTTCCAAACCCTGTTGCGTTGTCCAGGCATCATAGATATTTTGAGCTGCTGACTTTATTGTAATTCGTTTTGTGAATTGCCGCCAGTTATAGTTATCCATAAAAAATGAATTAAAGTAACATGAGCGATATAAAAGTATTGTTTAAGATAATTTTTTTAGAATCCCTTTGCAAGAATTTGTTTTGGGTCAGCGTCAACTCGAACATCATGCGAACGGCAATCGGATGATTCGGAGTTTGATTTTCCTGTGAGCGATCGATTACTTGGTCAACATTTCTTCGGCGCCCGACCAGTTTTCAGGAATTCCCTGCCTCAGGAACCTGGAGGCGTTATCCATAAAAAATCTTGCGGTCTGGTCATCAGGATCGAGTGACAAGATCTGCTGAAAAATTATTACCGCATCCCCAAATTGTTGTTCGTGGTAACAACGCATTGCTTCATGAAAATAGGAGAGTGTTGAAAGTTTTTTTTCAAATTGATCTTCTTCAAATCCATTTATGCACTCAACAATGCTGAGCAGGTTGTGTTTTCCCTTGAGTCGAACCCGCCCAAGTTCCCGCAAATGAAATTTGTAGTGCCCGTTTATGTGCTGTTGAGTATCCTGGCTCAATAATAAGGGCGATTTGTAATACTTCGTAAGACTTTCTATTCTTGAAGCGGTATTCACAGTGTCTGATATCGTCGCGGCGTCCATCCTCGATTCATCACCAGTTATACCCATGATCAAAGGGCCTGTGTGCATACCTATACCGGCCTTAATAACCGGGAGACCTTTTGCAATCCTTTCTTTATTTAATTCTTGAATAGCCCTCTGCATGTTGATCGCAGCGTGAAGTGCATCCTCAGGGTTTTCAGGAAAAATGGCCATGATCGAATCACCGAGGTATTGATTGATAAAACCCCTGTTCGATCTTATGATCGGTCCAAGCCTGGCATTAAATGAGGAAACGAAATGAAAATTTTCTTCTGGCGTCATTTTCTCGGAAAGAGTTGTAAAGTCCCTGATGTCCGTAAATAATACAGTGACTATTTTCTCTACCTGGTCACCCAATCTTACGTCTGTTATGGCATCTTTGCCCAGTGACCGAATGAACTCGTTAGGCACAAATTTTTTCGTCACCTCGTGAATGCGCAATATGGCTTCTTCTCTTTCCTTTACTTCCCTGATGTTTTTTTCATAGAGCATTGCGCTCTCGATGGCCGCAGAGGACTGCAATGCAAGAGTGACGAGCAGCTTTAAATTGGCGGCAGAAAACTGGTCAGCATTTTTGCCGGCAAGAATGATAGCGCCCATGATCCGATGCTTCACTTTCATGGCGGCATACATCAGCGAGCGTACACTTTCCTCTATGATCCCTTTTTCTCTCAGTATAGAAAAATCATTTATGATTTCCGACTGGCCACTAAACGCTATTTTAAAAAGAAGTGAGGTGTTTTTCTTAATTTTTTCGTTGTTGAAAAGCGAATCACCGGACTGGGCTGGAATTTCTAACTGGCCCTTGTCATCATTCCATAACACAATGATGCCGCTGTGAGATGATATGGAATGCATGGCCTGTTGCAATGTAATGCGGGCAATAACATCGGGCTCGATAGTTTGACTGAGTTGTTCAGAGAAATTGAATATAACGTTAATTTCCTGGTACAAGTTTAATACTTCGGTACCCAGGTTTTTTTTCTCGGCCTCTTTGGCTGCTAAATGTGAAAGCAGGTCGGCGATCATGATCCCTTTTTCATTCCCTTTTACCCAACCTAATAATTCCCCATCGAGTAAGATCGGGAATGAAGAAACACTGTCTTGCAAAGGATCTCCCATTAAGACTTTTCCATTCAGGTCTTCAATCCAAATTTCTATGTTCAGCTCCTTAGCAAATTGAAGTATGACCGTATTTATCTCACTTCTTTTGCCTACGATATTTTTTAGGTTTACTCTTGACATGGTGGCTTCTGCTAAAAAAATATTTCCAGAAAAATGAATTTACTTAATCCAATTCCAGCACTTGCTTCGCTTTAGAAAGAAGTACTTCCGGATCGAAAGGCTTGGTCATGTACACATCGGCTCCTACCTCCTGTCCACGTTGCCTGTCGAGTTCCTGTCCTTTTGCGGTGAGCAGAATGATGTAGACATCATTAATAGCTAGTTCTTTCTTTACTTTCTGACAAACATCCATACCGTTCATCTTTGGCATCATCACGTCCAGGAACACAAGGTCAGGTTTTTCGGATTGAATGATCTCAAGTGCGGCTGCGCCATTATCAGCAGTTAAAAACTCCACGCCTTCATCTTCGAGTTCTTCGAGTGTTTGGCCTATCAACATGCGGATGTGTGCTTCGTCATCTACGATTAGAATTTTTTTCTCCATGTTTTTGTGTTGATCCGATTTAGAAATTTATTTTTTTTTATTGATAAACTAAGAATAAAACGTTTTCCAGTCCTTTTTCGAACCTTAGTGTCTGCACGATGTCGTGCTTGCCGGAAAGGACTGAATTCATTATAATGATATCAGGTTGATTCGCCACCGCTTTTTCAAAAAGCTCTTTTCCATTTGACTCCATCACGGCGTATCCTTTCGTTTTGAGCACTTCGGTCAGCGTGTTCACTGTACCCGAATCTTCATCTACAACCATCACTTTCTTTTTTGATTTTCCTTGTTCCAGTAAGCTGCCTATTTCATTAAATAAAACACCCGTGTCGATGGGTTTAGTAAGATACCTGTCAACGCCGATCCTGAATCCCCTTGCCTTATCCTGCACAATGGAAAGCACGATGATGGGAATATCCATGGTCTCCGGATCATTTTTTAGTACGGCCGCCACATCAAATCCATTCATCTCGGGCATCATCACATCCTGAACTATTAAGTCGGGCTTGTTGGCTCTTACCTTAGCCAACGCCTCTTTTCCATTACTGGCTTCGTCAATCAGGTATCCCGCATCGCCCAACTCTTGCTCCAATAGAGATCGAATAGAGTCATCATCATCTACTATCAGTAATCTTTCTGCCTTTCCTTGTTTATGCAATTGCGATTGAACAACCTGCTCCTTCAATCTTTTGATCAGATCATCAAAATGTATGGGCTTTGGAGCCGTTGATTTAATAGTTGGCAATGCAAATGAAAAAGTACTACCCTTGGCTAGTTCACTTTCTACCCATATCCGGCCCCCATGATGCTCGATGATCTCCTTGCAAATAGGTAGGCCTAACCCGGTTCCTTTAGGTTTATCAGTGAGTGTATCTCCCACTTGTTTGAATTGTTCAAACACAACGCCATGATCTTCGGGTGCAATACCAATCCCCGTGTCGGAAACGCTTACGACAATTTCATTCTTTTTACGAAAAACCTTGCAGCTCACTTTTCCCTTGGGAGTAAATTTTACTGAATTAGAAATGAGGTTTACCATTACCTGGATCAGTTTATCACGATCGCTGGTAGTGTCAGGAATATTAGGCTGAATATTTTTCTCGAGAACAAGATTCTTATTTTCAAACAGCGCAGCCGTTGCAGCGATGGCCCTCTCTGCCACTTCGGCCATGGAAACAGTTTCCATGTTCCACTCCATTTTCCCTGCTTCGATTTTGGCAAGATCCAAAACATCGTTTATTAGGTGGGTAAGTCTTTCTCCTTCCGATACCACCACGTTCAGGTTCTCCGAAATTTGGGAAATGGTTTTTTGCGTTTTTGAATTGGCTTTGTCGACCGCTGGAAATATTTTTTCGTCCAGTCTTTTACGAATAATCTTGGCAAAGCCCAATACCGATGTTAGCGGTGTTCTTAATTCATGGCTGACAGTGGAAAGAAAGGCACTCTTTGCGTCATTTGCCTTTTCGGCAGCTTTTGTCGCAGCCTCTGCTTCCATTTTTGCCTGTTTCACATCTTCAAACAGTGCAGCATTATTTAACGCTACTCCAACCGAAGCAGCGATGGTTGATAATAGTCGCTGATCACTCTCATTA
>VBAQ01000101.1 GCA_005883765.1 Bacteroidota bacterium | reverse complement strand
AAACAGGGTTGATAAAATTAACTATAAAAGGATTTGACGTGTAACGAAAAATCTTTTTCCAACTCGTATCAGTTTACTCAATCCATCCTTGACTTCTTAGGTAATCGACGAGGACCGTATCATTCGCAGACATGGGAGGAAGCCAAAGGCCGATGCGCTGTCGATCCCACCATAGATGCTGCGGACTCCCTGGTCTTGCAAAAGAATAGCGATATAAAACAGCCCGGATGTACCGCGGTGGCTTGCCCCGAAAGGAATTGCCAGCGAACAAACTCAGAGCGCCGGGATCGTTGTGAAGGAGCTTCCATACAAGATTCAGCGTCCACGGATACTCTTCGGAAGAGGACATGGATGCGAACCACATTTGCCAGCCTAGCCGCAATTGGTAAGGTGCGATCTGCGGCGGGCGTTTGTTGAGCAAAACGGGTTGACCTTTGTAGATATAGGGTTTCCAGTTTGCGTTGTCGCTGGTGTCGTCATCCATCGTTCCTTCGAATACTATATTCAGTCGCTCCTTTCCTACAGTTCCGAAAGCACCATAAGTATTTACAAGATCAAAAGGATCGAATGACGTGTTCATGATTTGTCCGGGTGACAACATATTGGCTATTGGACGGAAGCTCAAAAACCCAATGATAGCCGTTACAACCCAAGTGGTGATCATCATCGGCCTTGATGGTTCGGCCCGCTCAGCAGCAGCCTCCGCCTTGCGAATGAGCACACGGAGAAGAAACCTGGACCAGAAGCCATCATCGAAACAGGCAAGGGCCGGGATAATCGTGAGCTAATTTAAAAATGAGAGATTGCCACTAAGAATAAGTACAACCTGGAGTAAGATTATTACCACTCCTGCAATGTGACGGCCAAGTCGTGGCCAGAATACAAAGAAGGGTGCTATCAACTCAGCCACCCAATTAAACCACACTCCAATTTTCAATGCCGCACGTGGAAGAAAATGGAACCATCGACTCAAAGGACCGGGAATGGGCTGCGTTTCAAAATGATAATAGAGAGCAGTGCCATGACGCCATATCTCATCTCCGCGCAGTTTGATCAAGCCTGCACCAACCATAATGCGGAAGGTCAGCCATCGAAACAAAACGATGATGGGGAAGGGGGTTGGCCGCCTGGGAAAGGGGCGTATGTCAAGGAGTGGACAAAGAAAGATAGCAAGAAAACCCGTCTCTGTAAGTTGGATTTCCCAACCGTATCCATACCATTCTTGTCCAACATGAACAAAAGACATATAGAGAAGCCAGAGCACGGCTAGCAACGGCGCATTCGCAAAGCCGGCAACTACGACTAAGGACAAGACGAATCCGACCCAGGCGAGCGATATGAGTGCTGAATCAGAATGCCACAGCCAAAATATCGAGGGCAGTCGCCAGAATCCAGCTCCTTCCGACCCAAGTACGGCAGTGACGCGTTTCAAATAGCTGCTTAGGGGAGTGAGCCCATGAGAACCGATCAAAGGAAGAATTTGATTCATTGCGACTAAGAATGCTGTGGCGTAAACGATTCCAAGTAATCGCAGGATCATGAACCTGGTGAGCCAGTAGCTCGGAGCAGCAGGTCTTCCGGGAGGAAGTTCCTGGACTTCATTATCCGTTTCGCTATTCAATTCATTTGTTTTTCGCAACTAAAAAAGATATTTAGATTGCTGCAATCCGAATGCCTGAAACTGTCAGAAAAGATCAATTCGTCATAACGAATTTAATTAAGCACTACAGCCTTTCTGTTAAAAACGTCTCTTAAAGCTCTTTTAGCTGCATGGTACCCGCACATGCCATGCACACCGCCGCCTGGTGGCGCCGATGACGAACAGATATAAATGTTTTTTGCAGAAGTTTTGTAGGGTGACAATCGCAAAGCGGGGCGAGTAAACAATTGTGCTACATTCATCATTCCCCCATTGATATCACCACCAACATAATTGGGATTGTATTCTTCCATTTGTGTGGCATTCATAACATGTCTGCTCAATATTCTGCTTCTAAAACCTGGAGCAAATCGTTCTACTTGTTCTTCAATATGTGCAGTCATGTCTAATTCTGAGCCATTGGGTACATGGCAATAGGCCCAGGCAGTATGTTTTCCTTGTGGTGCTCGTGATGGATCGAACAAGGTTTGTTGTGCCAACAATACAAAAGGTTTTTCAGAATGTTTTTTCTCGGAAATCAGCTGTTCCGATTGTCGAATCTCTTCGAAGGTATTTCCTAAATGCAATGTTCCCGCCTGCCTGCAGGCCGGCGCTGTAAAGGGTATCGGGCCGTCCAGGGCCCAGTCAATTTTGAAAACTCCCATTCCATATCGATACCGTTTCAATTGCCATTTATAAATTGACGAAAATTTATGTCCTGCAATTTGCAGTAAGTGCAAAGGCGAAACGTCAAACATTACAACATGAGCAGAAGGCAGCTCGCTGAGCGAACGAACATAAAAATTGGTTTCTACGACACCGCCCGACGAAACAAAATAGGAGGCAAGAGCATTCGCGATGGCATTTGATCCTCCTTTTGCTATAGGCCAGCCGACCGAATGCCCGGCAGCCATCAACACCAATCCAATAGCGGAAGTAGTTGCAGTATCTAAGGACTGCATGGAGTGAGCGGCCATCCCCGCCCACAGTCCCTGTGCATGTTTGGAATGAAAATGCCTGGCCAGGTGCGCAGCGGATGTGAGTGCGTTAATACCGAAACGTGACATGGCGATAGGATGTTTCGGAAAATGCAATGGTCCCAAGACATCGACCACGATCCGCGGCCAGTCGGTGACCAACGGTTTCATTAAACTCAGATAGGGCTGTGCATCTTCGCCCAATGCTTGCGCAGTTTGTTCCACCGACTGGTAAAAAATTGCAGCCGTCCCATCGTCAAAGGGATGGGCAGCGGCGATGGTGGGTTGAATAAATTCTAATCCATGTTCTTCCAGTGGAAGAGTTTTAAAAAACGGGGAACTTGCTGCCATTGGATGTACCGCTGAACAGACGTCGTGAACAAAGTGTGGTAGGGTGAGTTCTTCAGAGCGAAGGCCCCCGCCAATTGTTTTTTTCGCCTCTACCAACAATACCGAAAGTCCTGACTGCTGCAAAGTAATGGCAGCTGCCAAACCGTTCGGTCCTGAGCCGACAACAATCGCATCATAGTCTGTCTTACTTCTGTTCATCGTCTTGTAAAGACCATTTGCAAATTTGAAATGTTTTTCCTTAAATGATGTCAAGTTCGCTAAGATTCTAAGGGGAGAGTAGGATGTGGTCATTAATATATTGCCGCCTGATTATATAGTGGAAGAGCGCCTTTGAAATGGTCAAATTGACCTTGTGATCTTCAATACCCTGGTCCAACTGCCGCCGTTATAAATTTCTTTCACCCCATTGGCCTTTAAATAGCTTATAGCTTTTTCATTTTCCGAATCGAAGTTGGAACAAATAATGATCGGTGTTCGCATCTGGCGAATGCGCTGAAGATTAATACTAATTCTGTCGATAGGAATGTTGATAGAGTCACGGACCTTCCCCTGGTCAAATTCATTAGCGGTGCGAATATCAATCACGGTAGCGCCCCTTTTCAGCGCCTCTTTGATTTTTCCGTTGCCAATTCCTAGTATAGAGAGTATGCCCATTTAATTCAAAATTCAAAAATCAAAAGTCAAAAAATTGAAGATTTACGATTTCAACAATTTTCTTGCGAAGAACAATTCTTACTTTTGAATTTTGACTTTTTAATTTATTTAAACAGCGATCGCTTTTGTCTTTCTTTCACCGATCTGCTGCCGCCACATCGCATAGTACAGTCCTTTTTCGTTTAGCAGTCCTTCATGGCTACCCGTTTCTACGACATCTCCTTTCTCCAATACGTAAATTCTGTCGGCATGCATAATAGTTGAAAGACGGTGCGCAATGAGTATCGTTATCTGATTTCCCTCACTTGAAATTTCTCTGATCGTATCGGTGATCTCTTCCTCTGTTAGGGAATCAAGCGCTGAAGTGGCTTCGTCAAACAATAACAATTTCGGGTTCCTCAACAAGGCTCTTGCAATGGAGAGCCGTTGCTTCTCACCGCCCGATAATTTCAGACCACCTTCACCAATTGTTGTGTCTAATCCCTTTTCAGCTCTTGATAACAGATTTTGACAAGAGGCCCTGTTTAGAGCATCCCTCACGTCCTCATCCCTAGCGGAGGGATTAACAAACAAAAGATTCTCTTTGATAGTGCCGCTGAAGAGATTGGTATCCTGGGTAACAAAACCAATTTGGTTCCGCAGTTCATCAAATCTCAATTCGGTTTCATCTAAATTGTTGTAGAGTATTTTTCCTTCTTGCGGACGATACAGGCCTACGAGCAGTTTCATCAAAGTAGTCTTGCCGCTACCGCTTGGTCCTACAAACGCGATCGTTTCTCCAACCCTGACATCAAAACTTATATTGCTGATCGCTTTTTGAGCTGCAGTCTGATGCTGGAATGAGACATTTTTAAAAGACAATGTTTTGATATTTCCCAAGTGCTTGGGATGAATGGGCTCTTGCTCCGGTGCTTTTTGCATCAGGTTATGAAAATTATTTAAGGAAGCTTCTGCTTCCCTATATGAAAGTAGAATGTTACCGATCTCCTGCAATGGCCCAAATACAAAAAAAGAAAATATCTGCATCGTAACGAGCTGGCCCGCGTCCATCCACCTGTGAAATATAAGCCACATTAATATAAAAAGAATTACCTGCCTTAAAGTATTGACGAAAGTACCTTGTATAAAACTAATGCTGCGGATACGTTTTACTTTAGTTAATTCTAATCCTAGTATTTTATAAGTATTTTTATTTAAACGCTCCACTTCCTGGCGGGTGAGACCTAGACTTTTTACTAATTCAATATTGCGCAGCGACTCGGTAGTGGAGCCGGCCAATGATGTTGTTTGTCCGACAATATTTTTTTGTATGATCTTAATCTTTTTGCTGAGCAAATTTGTAATGACTGTAAGTAAAAAGATGCCTACAAGGTAGGCAATGGGAATACTCCAATTAATATAGATCGCTGCGTAAATAAACACAAACAATACTCCAACCAGCACACCAAAAAGAATATTAATGAAATTGATCATAAATTTTTCCACATCGGCCCGCACTTTCGTTAACACAGAGAGTGTTTCTCCGCTTCGCTGGTCTTCAAATTCGCTGTAAGGAAGTTTCATGGCATGTTGTAAACCATCTGTAAAAACTTTTGCTCCGAATTTTTGAATAACAACATTCAAAAAATAATCCTGGAAGTTTTTAGCGATCCTGCTGATCATGGCTACTGTTATTGAAGCAGCCAATAACCAGACAATACCATACAAATGATCCTTTTTCCCATTTTTATTGATGAAGTTGAGCTTTATAAAAAGATAGTCGTGCCAGGTAAAATGCTGATCCGGAGCGGGTTTCACCTGATGCAGGTTAGCCAGGTTGATCAGCTTGCCAAAAATGATTGGGTCAAATAAAGAAAAACCAATGTTGACGGCAGCCAACGTCATCACAAGAATTACAAGCCATTTATGGGGTTTAAGATATCGCAGTAATATTTTCATGAGTTAATTTCCTTTTCACCAATACGCATGGACGGGCGAACCGAACCATTTACTTTTATAACATACTTTCTTTAAAAAGGTTATTCAAGCTCTCCCCGATATAAAAGATTTTATTTTATCAAATGGCGTACAAGTTCGTAAAAAAATGACAACTTAGCAGGCCTGTTCATGACCCTTTTTAAATAACCAGATGTCGAACATTTTAGTTGACCTTCATCGGACGGGGGGCAATTTATATAATGGACTTTATCATTTTTGTTACCAATTGGGCAAGCACCTGGCCCTGGAAACGCCCGGTGATATGCATTTACATTTTTATGTACCCAGGAATCAACGGGAAGTGTTTGGTCACAATGTAAAGTATGTCACTCAATACAGTCTTCATAAATATTTTCATCAGCTAACAGGTCGTTTCGATATCTGGCACGTGACCACAACACTTTCCTGGTATAGACCATACGGTAACAAAACAGTAAATATTTACACGATACATGACCTGAATTTCCTTCATGAAGACGAATATACTGAGCCGCAAAGGAAAAGATACCTTTCACTGATACAACAAAGGATCAACAGGGCCGATTACCTGACATTCATTTCAGAATTCGCACGAAAGCAGGCTGTGGAATATTTGGAACTCGGAGATAAACCATACTCGATTATTTACAACGGATGCAACGTACCGGAGCAAATTATTGACCAACCCCGTTACGTTCCCCAAACACCGTTTTTATTCAGCATCGGGCAGTTTCACTCACGCAAAAATTTTCACGTCCTGCCAGCTTTGTTGGTGGATAATGAGTATGAGCTGGTAATAGCGGGCTTGAATGATTTTCCATACACGGCAAAAGTGATCGAACAGGCAAAAAACCTCGGTGTGGCAGACAGGCTGAAGTTAATTGGTGCAATCAGTGATGAGGAAAAGTTTTGGTATTATAAAAACTGCTTTGCCTTTGCTTTTCCAAGTATCGGCGAAGGTTTTGGTTTGCCTGTCCTGGAAGCCATGTACTTCGGCAAGCCCGTTTTTTTATCCAGGTGTACCAGTTTGCCCGAAGTAGGAGGAGACCTTGCTTATTATTTTGGTGATTTTGATGCTGATCACATGAAGCAAGTCTTTGAAGATGGAATGCATCACTATGAATGCAAAAACCCGAGACAGAAAATTATTGAAAGAGCAAAAAGTTTTAATTGGAAGAATGCTGCCGATGAGTATATAAACGTGTACCGAAAATTTTTATGAGCTATCCATTAGTCTCCATTGTGCTCTGTAGTTATAATGGTGAAAAATTCATAAAAGAGCAAGTCGATTCGTTACTAAATCAAACATATCCAAATCTTGAAATTATTATTTCAGACGATGCTTCTACTGACCACACTCCCCAGATCCTTGAAGGATATCATCATGACCAAAGGGTGAAACTTTTTTTTCAACCAAACAATTTGGGTTCCTCCAAAAATTTTGAGTTTGCTCTTCAGAAATCAAGAGGGGAATTCATTGCCTTCTCAGACCAGGATGACGTTTGGCTGCCACAAAAGATCGAGAAATTGCATTCGACTATTGGGGACAGCTATCTGGTTTACTGCGATAGTGAATTAGTGAATGAAAAAGGAGAGAAGCTCAACAAAAAGATCTCTGGGTTAAGGAACATGTATACCGGCAGTGACTCGGTCGGTTTTGTTTTTTCCAATGTCGTGTGGGGTCATGCCATGATGATCCGAAAAGATCTTTTGCCGTTCATTCTTCCCATTCCTCAAGGTATTCCTCATGATATTTGGACAGCCTTTAAAGCGACCACGATCACGGGCATAAAATATCTTGACATACCGTTAACTTTGTACCGCCAGCATGAGTCGGCGGTCACAAAAACAGTTCCTGTTAAAGCGAAGCCGCGCCGCATGTCACAGCGTTATGCCGATTTTAAGAGGCAATTGCGCTGGATAGAAGTGATACACGATAATGAAAGAGAAACCAAAAAGGATTTTTACAACCGGCTTTTTTCTTTATATCAGAAAAAGCAAAACGAAAGATGGGTTTGGCAATTATTTTTTTTCTTGCTCTGGCATCGTGAAAGACTTTTTATGTTCACCAAAAAAAAATGGCCCAGCCAGGTAGTTGAAATTTTAAAGCAAGCCAAGGGCGTGTATTCTTAATTTTCCTTTTTTAAATAGAAAGCGGCTGTGTCGCCATTGTTTCTTTGATTTTCAGCTGCGATAATT
>VBAQ01000100.1 GCA_005883765.1 Bacteroidota bacterium | reverse complement strand
AAAGTCAAAATTGAAATACAAATTATTTGGAGCATTTAGAATATCATTTGTCTTCTCATTCCCAATGCCGCCGACGGCACAATAAGAAAAATTTAGTCTTGGCAATACGGAAGTGTCCGGTACAATTTCCGGAGTCTTCGACGTTTTCTTATAAAATGCTTCTGACAAATATTGCGCCGCCCGCATGTCTGCTGTTGAAATTGGAGAGGTCATTCTAAAGAATGCTGTGCCCTTAACATATGGAAAAACAATAAGGTTACCAGTGGTATCGTATACTGGCATTAACGTGAAATTGGGGTAAACAATGGTAAAATTTTTTATGTCATTACCAAACACTTTCCGGTATCGAGACTTAACAATCAATTTTTTAGTTCGCAAAAACAAGAAAGTTGCTATTAAGCCAATCAGAAACCATAAAGCGTGGCCCAACAAATGCACAGAAAGCTCATGCTCGATCTCTTTGACATAACTTTTGAGACCCTTCGATTGAGTGGTATCCTGCAATTGTTGAATTGAATCAGCACTTTTCCGCATTGAATGAAGTGAATCATTAATGCGATGATTTGAGCTAATGTTTTGAGAACTTCGATTACTGTCTGCAGGTTTGTGTTGTCGTGAGAAGCACAACAAGAACAAAAACAGCAAAGAAAGTAATAAGGCAATCTGACGCATGATTTTACAGATTGAATTTGAAACTAAGAAATCTAAATGAAGCAAGTGCAACCGTAGCAAGTGCGGCGCCAGCCTGTATAATGTCGGTTGTTGCAGTAAGCAGATAAAACATGGTGAAGAAGTTAAGAGCGTTCGGTTAAAGCTAACCTATCCGCAATTTTGACTCGCTTATTAAGATATCGAGGGAAGGATCTTAAAATCGCTACACAATTTGCTACACAAACTGGCGAAAAACGATGAAACCCGTGTCTGATACGGGTTTCATAAATCTACATGTCGGGAGGACAGGATTCGAACCTGCGACCCCGTGGTCCCAAACCACGTATTCTACCGGGCTGAACTACCTCCCGAAAGCTATTTGATTATCTTCCAAGAATCTTCTGATTCCCCTCTTTTTTTCTCCAACCTCACGGCCTCGGCTTTGTCTTTACAATCAAAATTACAAATCATAACCCAAGGTGTTCCCCCTGATGTAAACTTTTCATATCCTTGGTTATGCCGATGGAATCTTTCTTCAATGTTATTTGTATGTCCGACATAAAATTTTTGTAAGGACTCGCTCCAAAGAATATACACTTTAAAATTCATTTTTTTTGCGACCCTGGCGCCAAGGCGCCATATTCTACCGGGCTGAACTACCTCCCGAAAGCTATTTGATTATCTTCCAAGAATCTTCTGATTCCCCTCTTTTTTACTCTATTCTCCAACCTCACTGCCTCGGCTTTGTCTTTACTATCAAAAGTACAAATCATGACCCAAGGTGTTCCCCCTGATGTAAACTTTTCATATCCTTGGTTATGCCGATGGAACCTTTCTCCAATGTTATTTGTATGTCCGACATAAAATTTTTGTAAGGACTCGCTCCAAAGAATATACACTTTAAAATTCATTTTTTTATGCGACCCTGGCGCCAGAGCGCCATATTCTACCGGGCTGAACTACCTCCCGAACTAAATTTGTTTATCTTCTAAAAATCTTTTTATGCCTCATTTTTATGCGACCCCTGGCGCCAGAGCGTCATATTCCACCGGGCTGAACTACCTCCCGTGCGTTTTCTTCAAAGTGCAAAGGACTTCGTTGAAGGACGGCCCGCCCGAGCGTACCGTTCGGTACGGGCGGGCAAAGATAGAAGCATTCAGCTAAATATCCGAATCAACTCTGAAATATTTGTCGCCTATTTCGTAATGCTGAAAAGCGGCGTATAATATCTTTCACCGATGTCCTTGTATTGATTGTTTGCTTCATCAACCAGTTTAATAAAAAATTCGACTCTTACCTTGCTCTCACCGGGCAAAGGGATATAATCATATGGGATAAATAATTCCAGATTGGGTGTGCTTCCCGGTTTATTATAGGCGATGTTCGAATTTGGCAATATGGTTGCGCGATTCCAGGTAGCAACATATCCGTTCAAATTATAACTTTTTGAACTGGTAGGAACGTAATAATTGTTTTCATCCACCAGCCTGGCGAGATAATAAACAGTTCCCGTTTTCGCATTGGACTTTAAGTTGAAAGTGGGAGTGATAACAATTCCTCTGCGGCCCTGGTTTTGTTGCACTTTTAAATTTGGAAGAGTGACTGTAACTCTTGGAACTTCCCTGGCTCTTACTCCAATTTTTGGATAAAGTGCAGCGATCAGCAATTTGTCGCCGAGAGATAAATCCGTATTGGCAGGAATTTCCACTCCATCCAACGTAAATTGTTTACTGACCCAATATTGCATGATCGATTTGGAATCGTAGGCCGTGCCATTTGTGTAGAAGAGGTCGTTTACTTCGAACACCTGCGACTCGATCATAGCAGAATCCCAGTCGGTGTTCTTGAGGTAATACTCATACACGGCCGGTTTATTCCACTTGATTCCACCTGGATAACTTTGTTCGTGCATCAACCCTAAGGCATGGCCAAATTCATGAATGACAGTCCCTCTCCAATAAGCCGGAGTCGATTGTTCTTTAAATCCGATCGTATCGAGGTTCATCGTGTGCTCGGATTGAGCGATCGCGTTGCATTGAGTGCCCAGCAACGACCACGCGCCGTCTTCATTTGTCAACTTTACGCGGATCATCGCCTGGGGAGCATTGTCCGGAAGAAATTTGAATTTGACATTTGCGTATTGCTCCCAAACTTTAGCATAGTTGATCACCTCGTTTCTCAAAGACTGGCTACCACCGGGCATAAATTTTACGGAGATGGTTGCTCTGGGATCCCATAAATAATAATTGTCGGCCATTCCCCGTGGTTTGGTCGTGTCCATTCTGTCCTCATTCACAAAATCAGCCAGCTTGGTTGCACAACCGGGTGGGATGCGTTTTTGTGCAAGAAGGCCGGTTGCAATTAAGAGAAGAAGTGGAAATAGTAATACTCTCTTTTTCATTGGTCTAGTATTTAGGTGGTAAAATAATTTACATTTTTACTATCACTGATACCCTCATCGGTATTTTTTTTGGCTACCGGCTACAAACTGTAACCTGCAAGGCTTTTGAATATCGAACAAGGAACATGGAACTGCGAATGTCGATCTGTTGGGTTCAATATTCAATATTCATTATTCCTTGTTCGTTATTCCTCACCGCCATTCTCCATACAATACAAATGCTCCCCAGTAAAATGGATGTGCATATTTCGGATTTTTGCTCAGGGTTTCCTGTGCTAATCTCAAAGCGTCCACTTTATCTATTTTTTTATTCAGGTTACTGTAAAATTCGTCCATTAAAATGCTAGTGGCTTCATCATCTACCTTCCAAAGACTCGCAACTACTGATTTTACTCTTCGTTCCAAAAAAGAATTCGCCGGAGAAATGGTCCACCCCTTTGCTAATTCCTTAGTGATGGCGGTTTCGCAGGCTGATAAGGTTACCAGGTCACAATCTTCTATCGGCAAACTCTGAATTTCGCGAATCGTTAATTGACCGTTGTTGCCGGTTGTCGTGTCCTTATCCGGCAAGAATTTTAAATACGATTTTGAGAATTGGCTTGAATAATTTAGGACACCGTGCGTGGCAAAGTGAATGTATTTTTTGTGGATCAAACTAAATTTGGCCATGCTCTCTGTCGCCCTGCTGTCCGCATAAATTGTCGAATCAATACCCATTATTTTTCCGATCTCTTTTACTTCCCTCGTGTTGTAGTGAAGTGTTTGATCAGGCACTCCGAATGCAGCGAAAGAAATGAGATCATTTTTCCCGGAAGGGGGATTCATACGATCATCAAATACTTTCATTTGATTGGTATAGAATATTCCAAAATCTTCAATAAGGAAATGAAAGGCGCTATCGGCCGTTTTTTGCCCGAGGCACTGGAAGGGCATATTACTAAAAATACCTGTAGGAATAATGCAAAGTCTTTTCTTGTTTTTGATCTTGTCATAAACGGGAGCGATAAGAAAGTCGTACAGTTCGCTTGACAGATCTTTGAATGGAATGTTCAGTGTCGCCTCGTCTTCATCTGTAGGCTCAGATCGCAGATGCAATGCACCTGTGCCGGTAGATTTTTGAGGTTGTTTTGCTGAGTTGATAAAAGCAGAAACTAATTTGCCGATATCAGCAGTCATCGTGTCTATCGCAAGTTTTTCATTGGTGAGCGTAAAGATCATGAGAGTTTTATCATTGACCAGGTAAAGAGCTACAGCAACATCACTCGGTAATTTTGATTTGTAATTGTAAAACTGGTCGGCATTTGATTTTGCAAAATAAGAGCCGAGGTCAGGATAACTCTCTACTATGTCCTGGAGAAAATTGGTATAGTCAGCCTCGAGGATCTCGATCTTTTTTAAAGTTTGTTGTTTCGCTTCACCAGTTTGCTTTTCTGCGGTAGTTTCCAGGGCTTTTTTTGACTGTTGTAATGAGACCAATTTTTTCAACGCATCACTTTTGTCTTTATCGCTGGCATTTGTTGAAATTGATCCTGACAATTCTTTTATCCCGGCAATGTTGCTCCGGTTGGCATAAGCCCACGCTTCTTTTTCATTTCCGGTGTTGTAATAAGCAAATGTTATTTTATTGTAGAGATCTGATTTGCGAGGATCATTGTTAAAAATCTTTTTCGCCTCTTCACCTCCATATAAATTTTGCGCATTCTTATCAAGCAGATCGACGGCTTGCCTAAAATAGACAATGGAACTATCATAGCTTTTTCGATTATAGAACAGCAATCCTAGTTCATAGTAAGGCTCCCAGCCACCAACCGTTTTATATTGCGCGGCTACGGAAATCGCCTTCCTGAAATTAGTTTCAGCGCTGCCGAACTTCTCATCCTGCACATCGATCCTTCCCAGGTATGTCATGGACTCAACTATTTTTTCTTTTTCACCGCTTGAAAGAGCATAATCCTTAGCGTAAGTAAAATATTGAGTGGCTTTGTCCACTTGCCTGGTGTCGTAATAAAGTTTCCCAAGCCCCAGGGCGAAACCGGAAGCAATGCGATTCAGTTTCTTCTCTTTTGCGGCGGGTAGCACTTCCATGTAATCTCTTTCCGCCTCTTTGTACTTCTTTAAGTAATATTCACATTCAGCATAGTTGCCTTTATAAAGCAGGTAAGTTTCATTGATCACTCCTTTTTTCAATTGCGCCAATGCCATGTCAAAATACTTCAAAGCATTCTGATAATCGTATTGGTTGTAGTAAGTGACGCCGATGTTATTCAGTACGGTATGCCTGTATTCCGTTGTCAATTCCTGTTTGTAGATGCTGTCAGCAAATAAAAAAGAGTTGATGGACTGTTTATATTCTCCCATGCTTTTCAAAAGTGTACCCCTTGAGACATAGGTGTTGGCTAATCGCAGCATGTTGCCGGAGCGATCGAAGATGGCGATGGCACTATCACTATTCCTGATTCCTTTGTCAAACTCACCTGTTAAGCCATATACAAATGAAGAAGCCTCCAGGGAAGAACCGAGGGCAAGATTATTAGATGTACTTTTTGCCAGCTCGATGGCCTTGGCCAGGGCCGCCAAAGCTTCTGCAAAATTTCCTAGCGAAATTTCCACACTTGAGATGCTGTTCAATTGCCAGATCACGTCATCCTTGCTGAGGGTGTCAAGAATTTCCCTGGCCTTATTATAATAAAGCAATGCACTATCCAGTTGTGTTTCGTAAGAAAATTTGTCGGCTTTTAAAACCAGGCAATACGCCTGGCTGGTTGGCGTCTTCAACTGCCTGCTGTATGACACGCATTCTTCATAGAGTTTGTCACCGAGCTTCATGTTTCTTGTTCTATACGCAATTCCTGCCAGGGCCTTCGTCGCAACAAACAGGTAACCGGTATTCGCTGTGCTGTCACTCTTTTGTTTACAAAGAGTGTAGTACGATAGGGCTCTTGTCGTGTCGATTTCCGACCATGCACTTCCCAGGTTATAAAGTGATTCTATGGTCGATTTATTGCTAAAACTTTGCGCTTTTTCAAATAGGCTGGCAGCCATTTTATAGTTCTCATCATTCAGATAAACCTTGCCTTTTTTGTTGTAAGTCTCCGCCAGACCTGAACTGTCCTTTAATTGCAAATAGAGCAATGACGAAGAATCATATGCAGTTAATGCCTCGTTCTTCAATCCGCTTAATAAGTACAGTTCGCCAATTTGTTTCCACGAGTCTGCTTGTCCTGAAATATTATTGCCTTTCTTACGTAAGGCAATTGATTCCTTGTGTGAAATAACCGCCGAGTCATATTTTCCCAATTCCCAATAACAGCTTCCTGCCAGCGATTTTGAATAACCAGCGTTATTATAATCCCCCAACCCCAATAAGTAGTGGAGGGCCTGGTTGCAATAGCGGATGCTGGTGCGATAACTTCCCAGCTTATAAAAGCTATAGGCCATTTCATTTTGAATTTTCGCCCAGTTCAACGTGTCGAAATTTTTCCAGTATATCGTCGATAATTTTATAAAGGATTCAAGTGCGTCATTGGGTTTGCCCTGGTCGTTATATACGTGACCGATAAAGTTGTAGTATTGTGCATTCCTTAAAATGGCATCATAACTATTTATTTGCTGGTTTATCTTTATTGCCTTATCATAAGCTTGTAAGGCACGGTTATAGTCACCGGATGCATAATAGATCGCTCCCTCGTTATCATAAGTGTTTTGCAAATGTTTGTAAAATGCAGCGTCGCCAATGGCTGACCTGTACTGGTCCAGTTTTATCCTGGCAGGTTCCAGCAATGCTATACCTTCTTTTAAATTTCCAATCTTGTAAAAGCAAAAGATCTTTTTTATGATGGCTTGAACCTCGATGTCCTTATTCTGCAAACCCTGCGAGTATTTTATTGCCTGATCGCACTCATCAATGGCTTCTTTATACTTTTCATGGTTGTGATAAAATTCAGCAGTCAATAAATGTATAATAGCCTTTCCCTGCGTGTCGTTGCTTTCAAAAGCGAGGGTTTTGACAAAATCAAGGAACTGCAGACCCTTGATATATTCCAGGTTTCCTGCCGCGAGTGCCAGGTTTGTGATCACATTACCCGTCAAAATATCGTTTTTGAATTTTGGCAACAGCTTGTCAAATTCAGGTTTGTTCTTATAGACCGGGAATAAAGCATTTTTTATCTCCGTGTAGGAATAGGGACCATTTGCTCCGACCCATGCTGCAAAACTTTCGCTAAGCCGGAATTTCTTTCCGGTATAGGTATTGAAGTAATCATTGGCATAAAGCAGAAATGCTTCGATATCTTTCTTTGTTGCATCGCGAATCACGTCCACTGCAGATTTTCCCTTGTATCTACCTTCGGTCATTTTCCTGGTGATAAATGAATCAAGATCTTTGTTCTTAATCTTTTCGTAAGTGGTTCGAAAATCATTTAGCATAGCTGAGTAAATAGAGTCTCTGCGTTGCGGCGAGTCTGTGTGTAATAAGTCTTTTAATGAGTACAGAGGTTTCTGATCGAGATCAGTAAACAATATGTTGTGAAAGGCAAGATCGGAAAGAATGGTTCGCTCCGGAATCACCGGGGTATTGAATTTTAGTGATATCACATCGCCGGCCGCTAGGGTGTCAAATCCATTAAATAGCTTAATGAAAAAAATAATTACTGAGTCTGCTCTTGATACTCGCCCTGAACCTACTTGCCTGAAATCAATTCGCTTTGGAAATTCTTTTGAGACAGTCCGAAAAGCATTAACCGGCATTCCTCTTTTTACTTTAATATCTGATGCGCCATCGGCAAATACGTACATTGAATCGCCGTACTTGAATGCATTGTCAATTCTGAAATAAATTTCCCTTTCCTCCGTTTTCGCACTGTTTTGCGCCGTAGCGACAAAAAAGCTCAAGCAGCCAACTAAGAACACACAAAATTTTTTTCTCAGGCACATGGGGCGTATCTTATCAGGGGGCGTATCTTATCAGGTCATTTTTGTTTTACAGAAAAACTTACAGTTGCAATCCCGACTTCCTCGGCTTTGATGCTGCTGATATCTCCGCGGGTTGCATGTTCATCGTTGCTATCATTAAAAAGATCATCAAGAGCCAATTGAAATGATCGCATTTCACTCCTTTGGGTAGAGTGTTGCAATACACTGCGCAGATCCATGGGATCTTTTGAAACAATGATCTTTAGAAATTCACGGCCAACCGGCGTGTTCTTACTCACTCTCAAACTTCTTATCACTGTGGCCTTTTTCCCAACTGAGTAATCAGCAGGATTTTTCATGGCAGACGGATACAAAACTTCCACTTCATTATCCGGCGTTATGTCTAAAACAGTATAGAACAATTTGTCGTCGCCGGTGTTGTCCATTTTTAAAGAATAATTTTCCTCTGTTTCAAGGATCAATTCTTTTTTATCATTGTGTGGATTAGCGGGGACAATTGTCGCTTTTATATATTTCGCGAGTTCGCCGCCGTCCTGCATTGTACGCAGATATTTCACACGCATCGAATTTTTTAGGGCTGCTAGTATTTCTTTAGCGTCGTCAGTAGTTAAGCTATCATTCATGCCGATCAGTTTTTTCCATCTTGTGCTGTCAATGCCGTCCACAAGGTCTGCGTCTATTCCTTTTTCAATTCTGTTCGACAGGTCAAGCATCATGTCTGCGTTGTCGCTAAATGTAATGAATTTGTAGGGCTGCAAAAATGATTTTAGCTGATCGCCCAGCAAAGTGCCATGAGCATCGTTCTTATTAATTTTTATTTTTATGGAAGTTGAAATGGTGCCGTTACTGATCTCATCTAATCTTGCTTCATAAGCCGTGCCTTTGCCCAGGGATTTGTTTGAAATTCCGTAAGCCGTAAAACGGTCTGATCTTTTGATAACTCCTTCCGCTATCGGGTTCGTGTTGCCGACATTATAAATTCTTAATGTAGTACCTTCTGAAATCCCATCCATTATTCCTTTATCGATCCTGAAAACCGTGTCAGTTGAGGAATTTGCTTCAACAACAGCCGTCAAAAAAATAGTTTCTTTCTTGGGTTTGTAGTTTCCACTAAATACTACCTGCGAAGAATTTCCTTCGATCAACGGAATTTGCTCGGGATGCTGAGACTGTATCTGCGCCTTTATTTTCTGAAAAAGCAATTCATAGTCACTTTCAGCGGGCAGGTCATTCATTGCTTTGTAAAATGCATAGGTTAAGGCACCCACCTGTTCTTTTTTACCGGCGATCGAGATCTCGGTTTGAAAATTTTGCTGATGAGGACCCGAACCGCTGATCACTACCATATTCGATGCGGAATCGGAAAGATTATCGAAGAAATGGTCATCAGCCGGTAGCAAAACATTTGCTTCCAGCGGATTTTCCGGATCGTTGAATGGGATTGGCTCACCCCTTGATGCAGTAAACTCCATCGCACGCGTCGCTGTTCCGGAGTGGCAGGCATCTAATAAAACCAGTAGGCTTCCATTTTTTCCCAGGCTATTCCTTATTGCTATGAGCTTTGGACCGAGATCATCATCACGAAGGTGATTTTCACCTGTATAAACACCTGGATAGTACTGAGGCTTTTTGACATCGTATGGTATCAAGGCCTCATCATAGCCATCTTCTTCATCTTTTCCTTCTTCCACCGTTTTTTGATCACGTATTTGCTGGCCATGGCAGGAAAAATGAATGACAACTATATCGCCTTTTTTTGCTTTGGCAGCCATCGCATCCAACGCTTTCAGTATGGCTGCCTTTGTCGCTTTCGAGTCTTTAAGTGTATCAATGTTTTTTTCCAGAAAGCCGTTATTGTGCAGAACGGCCTTTATATATTTAACATCATTCAAAGAAGCGATCGGAGGAATATTACTGTTGGGCATATAATTGCCAATAGCAACAATAAGTGCAAGTTTTTTTTGAGCCAGAGCCGTAAGTGAAACGCAAAGTAATAAGGCAGGAAAAAGTGGCTTCATTTTCTTTGGTTTGGCGGCAACACAATTTACACATTAAGATTAGTAGATTAGAAATTTTGAGAATCGCATAAATAAATGAGCTTTGGAGGTATTTTTTTGCAAAGCTTTAAGAGAACTCATTATCAGGAACGAGTGGACGAAATGTTATTTTGAAATTTCTTTTCTGATAATTTTTTTCAATTTTGCAGGTTGCTTGATGAGTTTGAACAGGCAGCAGCCAGGGTACTGGAGCAACTCACAGGGCTTAAGGTGTCTATATGGAGCAGCTACAGGCTTTTGGAGATCCTGGCCGCGATTCAATGGAGCGAAGTGTTTCTGTTGCCTACTTTGCTCTTATTGGTATTCATAAATATGAAAAGCAGCTCAGTAATAATTATCATGCTGTTCCCACTTGGCAGGATTCCCCGGCTGATATTTGATCATGAAGAAATGGTAGAAAGAGCTAAACAAAAGCTGCAATATAAAACAGCCTTGCATCCGATCCTCTTTGAATTATTACCTCAGAAGTTCCCCATACCTCAGCTTCACGATCTGTATGAAGGTATATATGATATAAAATTGGATAAAAGGAATTTTAGCCGCAAAGTATTCTCTACAAAGCTATTGGCGAAGCAGAAAGAAAAGGAAAAAGAAAATTCCAAAAGAGGGGCTTTTTATTATAAGCTCGACCGTCGCAAGTATAATTCTAAGTTCCATGCCTTTCTTAATTTTATTCCAAACCCCGATAACTATAAATAAATAATCTTTTCGGTTTTGCGGAAGTTTCAATTAATAATTGTTATTTTGACACATAATAAATCATGAAAAAAGACTGCTTTGTCATTGGAATAGATTACGGTACCGACTCCGTTCGTTCCGTTATTGTCAATGCATATAACGGAGAAGAAATAGCTTCTTCTGTTTTTTCTTATCCACGATGGAAAGATGGCTTGTATTGTGATGCTTCTAAACAACAATTCAGACAACATCCCCTTGACTACATCGAAGGGCTTGAGCAAACAATTAAAAAATGTATTGCAGATGCCGGAACTTCAGTTTCCGCTAATATCAAAGCTGTTTCAGTAGATACTACAGGCTCAACACCGGTTGCTACTGACGAGACCGGGATCCCTTTGGCGCTATTTCCGGAATTTGAA
>VBAQ01000099.1 GCA_005883765.1 Bacteroidota bacterium | reverse complement strand
CTCCCCGTAAAAATGTGTTTGGCAGGGGGTTGACACCTAAAATATTAACACCCCCTAAAGCCGGTAGGAAGGCCAATTTACGAATTTTTCGCCTTTTTTCTCACACAGTTTCTCACACCATGTGCATTCACATAAATGCTTTTAAATCTATTTGGAGAACGTCAGCAATACTTTTTAGGGTAAGAATGTGAGCGTTTCGCAAACCAAGCAACGAAAGAAGAAGACATTCCTGGCTTAGCAGATTTCATCCAACAGCTGTTCAAGATTTAAGCGGTAAATGGTAGCAAAGGATTTAAAATACATTTTACTTCTACTTTTTTACATGTGCTTTATATGTTCCGTTTGGCTGGCTTGAGGTAAGACCAAGTGGTTTGTTGCCTTCCATTTCAAATTGGAGCTTGTAGCCCTGCAATCCTTTTATAGTAAAAATATCGATTGACAAAGGCACCAGTTCAAAATCTCCCTGGCCAGGCGCAGATACCCAAAGAGCATTATCTTTTATCATTGTGGTAGCAGTAAGCGAAATGGCTTCGAATTCAAAAGAAGCAACATATTTTTCCTATTCTTTTGCAGTAAGTGTAAATGTTGATTTGCCCTGTACCTGATCTAATTTTTGTTTGGTTTCTTCGCTTTTTGTTATGGCAAATGCTTTTTGATAGTTAGCTATTGCTTTTAGAGTATCTTTTTGGGCAACTAAAAGATCTGCATACGAATCATACACATTGCCGCTTTCAGGGTAGTTTTCAATATTCATTTTAAATAAGGCAGCAGCTTTTGCATACTGCTTTTGAGAAAGTGCATTGTAACCCAAACCATTTATCTGCATTTCCGGAGGAGAGACTTTAAACCCAAATTCGTGTGAGACTGTTTGGTAATGTTGTTTCATTCTCTGAACTACTCCAGTGTCTGGACCCATAAAATCGGCCATAGAAAACTTAAAACGATACCAGCTAAAAATAAAACGAAATCCATCGTATTCACTGATAAGAGGAACGGAGCCATGATCATCATCGGGATAAAATCTACTCGCATACTTTAAACCGTTTGGCGGATTGGCTTTTATAAATTTATCCATCGCAAAAATGGAACGGATATGTCTTGTACCTACGCTGGTATCTTTTTCCAATTTCTCAAGGGTCATTCCTTCGGACATTGTATTAGCAATGCCTACGTACAGGCTTGTACCATTATATTTTTGTGATGCGAGTTTCTTCTGTGTGACTTTTAGAAATTGTTCTTTATCATACCACATACTTGGATCAATGGCTATGTAGGCATTAAATAGTTTGGTATGATTGGTAATGATATTTATTACTGCAAGGCCGCCAAATGAATGACCTATCAATACTCTAAAAGGTTGTGTAGGATATAATGAATCAATATGCGGCATCAATTCTTTTGCCATGAAGGATGTAAAATTTTCGCCGCCACCAGTGCTTTTTGAAGAATTACTGTCCATCATGGGCGGATCGTTTACTACATGTGTTGGCGTCAGATCTCTTGTTCTATCAGTGTTTGGAATACCAACAACGATCATTTCCGGAACGATGGTATTGCCGTTTACCTGGCTTAACTGCTGTATCATTCCTGCTACTGATTCAAAATGTCCTTCGCCATCGAGCAGGTAAACAACAGGATAACGCTTACCAGGATCTTGCATGCCTGCTTTCATATTCGGAGTATATACCCAAACCTTTCTTTGCTCTTTAAGAATAGTTGAGTACACACTATCAACTTTCCCAATTACAATTTTATTATCAATTTGTGAGCGACTGCCTAATGAACTAAGTACGAACAGGACGAGAAAAATATTTTTCATATTGTATCATTAAATGGGAAATAAAAGACCTTCGATCAAATGTAACTTAATTTGTATTCAATAACGTTCTATTTAATCTTCTTCAAATACTCCATCACCTCCGCGCCAGCGTGCATGCTGTCTGCCCGGCATCTTGGTGCGTGGCGAGACGCCGGAGAAATAATACAACAGGGGAATCGCTGAAACACCAACAACCCTTAGCGACCAGCAACAATTTCACGTAGCGATGTTTCCATTTAGAAATTTTCTCTGTTGCCCGCGGCATTTATTTTTAAGGCATTGGAATGTTTGAGTGCCTTGCTCAGCACGTCTGACCAGTTTTTTCCACTTACAACGAAACTGATATGTTGATTTATGTTTGTTACAATCATTTCAATTTCTGAATCCGGAGATATCATGGAAATAGAAATATTGTTGTCATAAAGAAGAGATTTCAGCTTACTGTTGTTTCTCATTTTTTTCCCAAGGTTCTTTTGTAAGAGAACGTTTTCATTAAAAACTGTTGTAAAATTAATCCTCCCAGATCTTCCGAGCCAAAACGGGTCAACTTATTGTGAGCGCGATCTGTCATATTTCAACAGCTACGCGAAAGATTGCGACTCGCGTCATCCTGATCGAATCGTTCATCTCATTTACTTTCTTTGCGTGTGCAAAGAAAGTAACAAAGAAAGCACAGCCGATTTTGATGCGGGACATTTCCTCTCTCGACCATTCACTCGGCCAAAATCGGCGAAGACAAACTAACTTAATCGAACACTTTAAGTGGAACATAATGCAAGACGGTATGAATTGTTTCTCTTGAGCACCCGATGCCGATTGCGGCAACCAACTCAATTATTGAAAAACGTTTCGGTGGAAGAATACTTAGTAGGATGTTCCAGCGCCTCATTTTTCGCTGAGCTATGTGATGCTACTGCCAAGAAAAAGCAAGCGAAAAATGTAGCGCCTGTAGTGTGTGCAAACATCAGCGCCCACGTCTATGGATGGCTATGAATTGGAGTAAGGATGCGCGTTAAGACAAAGCAACTAGCCATAATGCCTGACCGGGCGAGAAGTTCAGCAACTTGTGCGCGAGCCCGGCAAAAGCAGCGGAGCATTTGCTTTTGCCTTGACTTTTTTGCTCCACTTTTTGTATCAAGACAAAAAGTGGAATAAGCATTTCGCCAAGGAAAAGAAAAGAAGAATTAAAAGTTCAAACGTACTGCGAGAAATTTTTACCGCGCTCCTCCAAGGCCAAACTGGTTGCCGGCTCTTACGGCTTTATTGCCTGCCAAATCTATCTCCACCATTTTTTCGCTGGCAACATTATTATGAAATTCATCCTGTAGAGTCGTAATTATTTTTCTTGTTTTGGTTTCAAGCACTTCGCCACTGGAAGGATACACATATTTTCCATCAATACTCATCGTGATCCAACCGGGCATATCCTGCAGCGGTATGGTAGTTAGCTGCCGGTAAGGCGCAGCGGCACTGAAAACATGTAACCGCATATTATGTCCGTCAGCTAACCAGATTTCTTTTTCATTCGGAGTCAAAGCAATGCCATGACTTGGATTGCCATGTCTTCTTACAGGTCCTGGGTTCCATCCTTCCACTTCTACGTGCGCGAGTTTTTTTCCTGTTGCCAGATCTCCCACTTCAAAACCCAACAAACTATCTACTGTGACATAAACAAGTGTTTCCTTTCCATTGATCGTAAATGGCCGGACAAAATTCGCAAAGGGCCCCACCTTATTTACCAGCTCATGTTTTTTTGCATCGGCGACATACAACCATGGGGAAGCAATATCATCCAGGTAAACATAGTTTCCTGACCGTGCATAAATAGTATTGTGTGCTCTTTTGTAAACGTCAATTTTCTTAATAATGGCACCCGTAGCACAATCCACGACGTTCCAAAAACTATTTTCAAAAGAAGGGAGATACATGGTCTTGCCATCAGGAGAAATGGACATGCGATCGCAGCCGCCTTCGAATGTTTTTTCCCAAACCAGTTTATCGGTGGCAAGGTCTATTCGTTGTAGCGATTCAATAGTGCTGATATAAATGCTGTTGAGTGCAACACTCACTACTACGCCTTTTACATTGGAAGGAGTACCATCAGGATGAAGACCTTTTGTAGCGATCCGCTTAACGAAACGATGATTGTTATCTATATCAAAAACGAGAATACCATGTCCGCCATAGCCGAGGTAATCGCGAATGCCGGGGACGGCTACGTACAAATATCTTTTTGTGGCTGCATGGTTGGTAGCGATGGGCGGTTTTTGTTTTGTGGAGATGTATGCCGAGGTGAAGATGAATGTCGCTACGACAAACAATGTAACGAGGATCGTGATCTTTGACTTCATCGGCGATAAAGTTACTATGTAATTGCTGGTGGCTTGCCTCCTCATCGCAAGATGTCATTTACTTTCTTTGCTTGTGCAAAGAAAGTAACAAAGAAAGCACAGCCGATTTCCCTGCCTGCGTGCCTCCGGTGCCTCCGGCAGGCAGGGATGCGGAATATTTCCTTTGTTGTGCATCTCCTCGACCAAAATAGGCGCTGACAGCAGAACTCCCTCGGACACTTTCGGTAGGACAGCTAGCAAGAGAGAATGGGTCGCTTCCGTTGAAGACCAGATGCCGAGTGAGGCAACGTTTCCTCTCCCCAATCCCCTCTCCACCAGTGGAGAGGGGTGGCATCGCTTGCGATGCCGGGGAGCGGAAATTTTCCAGCGCCTTCATTTTTCGCCTGTCCAAAAAAATCTTACGATCGCAAAACAGCAAGCGGAAAATGTAGCGCTTGCAGTATGTGCAATCCGAAGCGGTGTCGCCGTCAACAGGTTTCGCTAATGGAGTGGGCAATCCCCTCGAGAGAAAGTAACAAATCCTGAAGTTTGTCCTGACGGCTAGTTATGGAACTTGTGCGTGAGCCATGGCAAATCCAGCGGAGCATTTGGATTTGCCTTGATTTTTTTGCTCCACTTTTTGTATCAAGACAAAAAGTGGAATAGACATTTTCGACAAGCAGAAGAAACGAAAGACAATAATTGGTTAGATGCCGGGTCGAGCCCGGCATGATACCATAGGATTTCCAGCGTCTTATTTTTCGCCGAAAGAACGAAAGGAAGTCCCGATCGCGTGTTCGAGTAACTTTGCATGATGAGCGAATCGGGAAAAAAAATGATCTGGACCATTGGTCACTCGACTCACACGATTGATCAGCTGGTGGCTATGTTGCACTCTTTTGGCATCGGCCTGGTCGCTGATGTCAGGACTTATCCCGGCTCGAGGCGCTACCCTCATTTCAATAAAGAAGCTCTTGAATTTTCATTGGCGAAAAACAATATTCAATACGTTCATCTGAAGGAACTCGGTGGGAGAAGAAAACCAAATCCGGATTCAAAAAACACCATGTGGCGCAACGACGCTTTCAGGGGATATGCAGATTATATGGAGACCGATGCTTTTCAAAAAGGAATTGAGCAACTGCAAAGACTCGCGCTTGGACAACCAACCGCTTACATGTGCTCCGAAGCGGTCTGGTGGCGCTGCCATCGCTCACTGATTTCCGATTACCTGAAATCTATGGGCTGGACTGTCATGCACATTATGAACAAAGGCAAGGCCGAAGAACATCCATATACGTCGGCGGCAAGATTTGCAGACGGAAAAATAACGTATCGCAAAGAACCTGATGCTGGTGAATTGTTTGGCAAGTAATGTTCGTTTTGCGTTGATGCAAATTGCTATTCGAGCGCTTCGATGCAGATCGCCCGGATCAACCAGAAGTATGATTTCAAGATTCAAAAGGTAAGAAATGATTTCTTTATGAGACGTTTTGAAAAAATGAGAACGATTCGTTCATTAGAAGAACAACGTAAGCAGGAAATAAGAATGGCATATGCCAGGTCCAGCAGATGGGGACAATATGATCGTGGTTATGACTCAAACCATCATTATTGAAAAAAACTAATCAAATGATTAAAATCCCTCTCGCCTTAGGCAGAGGGATTTTAAATTTATGGAATGAGGACATCGGCGTTTGATAAAAAAGAAAAATTATTTGGTCTTGTCAAAGAAATCAACAACCCCGGTTTTAATATTTGAGTTTTATTTTGAAGCTCCCATCCCGTATAGAAGCTGTATCACCATTTACTTTATAAACAGTACCCCCGAATGTTCCGGTAGCGAGACCGGTTGCATAGGAAAAACTTTTTAAGGTAACGTAGAAAGGCGCGGTAGAAAGACTTATAAATATGTCTCTTGGTCCAAAATGATCATAATAATAGAAGGCTACTTTATATGTTGTAAGATCAGCCCTGTCCCTGTCTAATGGTACAGGAACATAAACGGTCATAACCAACCCTGTATCAATGGAGCAGGCAGAAGGGCCAAAAAAAGTGAAGGCTTTTTTTTCGGGATCGATACCGGCCCCTGCATTATCAACTACGCCGCATACATATGAATTACCTGTTTTAAAATTCCATCTTGATAGTTGCAGTTCATCGGCCGGATTGCATAAAGAGCAATAGGGAAACTCCCCGGCTGAGGAAGGCGGCTGCGGAACAGATAGCGAATCGATCATTCTGCCTCTAGTGCAGGCCTCACAACTATATTCTTTTTTGCAACCCGTGTTTACATATGGTATTTCCAAAGCGAGAAAGAAAACTAAGAAATAATATGGCTTTGGATGTCTCATGGTGATGGTGATAAAGCTGGTTATTCAAATCACCTCAAAAACAAATTTAGATCATTTCTGCACAGTGATCTCAGTTGCCTGGCCGGTCAGGCGGTTAATATACCGTTCCTAAATTGCTCCGGGAAAATTTGTCAATGATAAAAGAGTTGCCAATATTAGCTGATATTTCTTTGCAACTTATCAAACGATTCATTCCATCCTTTTATACATTCCTCACGCATTTCCACTGGTATGCCTTCGTGCTCCAGCTTCAGTTTTGTTGCACCATCCGCTTCTTCAAGTTCAAAAGTGATCAAAAGTTCCTTCGGCCAATTTCCTGGCATACCAAATTCAGAAGCAGGTTTTATATTTCCCTTCTCATCTGAAAATCTATCTGTAAAATCCCTCACGCCTCAGGCGGAGGGATTTTTTATTTTGGTCTTGCGAGCAGCAGCGGTCTCAACCCAACGAAACATGAAACGAATGATCCGGGAGGACTCATCAGACAGCCAAGCCCTGGCTGCGCAGCGTCACCAAGAAAGTTTGAATAGAATTACCAAATGTACAAGAGTGCGACGCAACAGGCGCTGACCAGAATTACCAAAGCTGGCTACATAAAAATCATTCCTCTTCGAGCCAAATCTATTCGGAAGAATTTAACCATAAGAAAACCAATGAAGCCTTTCAATATTCCTATATTTAGTAAAATTCTGTTTAAACTTTTTATATGAATCTCAACAAGGCTTATAAAAACGGCAAGCTATCCACTCTAACCGTTTTATTCCTCTTAGCAATTAACCAAAATTTTGTCTCGGCGCAAACAATGAGTGTTGCCGCAAAAGGATATGGTAAAGCTTCTTACAATGCTTCAAAAGCGGGAAAATTTATGAAGACCTGGCTTGTTGCCGGGCCTGTTTCCGTTGCTGCTGATAACGCGAAGCCTGATGCTGCGCTGCAGGAAAAAGTTTTCAAAACAGATGTACTCTCTGCGGTGAATGTAGATGCCACTAATCCTGTTTCAACTGTATCAATAAATCAAAAAGATTTAAAATGGCAAGTCATTTCTTTGGATGATGATATTGTAGACCTCGATAGTTTTTATAACAGAAAAGATTACGTGTATGCGTATGCATTGGCCGAAATTAAAGCTTCAGCTCCTGCTAACGTGCTGCTGGCAGTAGGAAGCGATGATGGAATAAAGATCTGGCACAACGGCAAGCTTGTTCATGATAACTGGATACCGAGAGGAGTAAATAAAGATGACGACCTGGTGCCATTAAAACTCGTAAAAGGTAGCAACCAGCTGTTGCTTAAAGTACAGGACATCGAAGGAGGCTGGGGTTTTGCTGCGAGGATACTCGACAAAGCTGCGTTGACTGATCTGTTGAATACGGCAGCAGGAAGTGGAAACCTTGATAGAATTAAAATGCTTTTTGATGGGGGCGCAGATATAAATGCCGCTAATGAAAATGGTATAACGCCGCTAATTGCGGCAAAAGTAACCGGGAGAGAGGATGTAGCGCAAATGCTGTTGAAGAAAGGTGCCAGCGATAAAGCTGTCCCATCTTCTGAAATGTTGGTTGATAACTTTTATCATTCATTAAAAGGGAAAGAGGCGTCGGGTATTGCGGTGTTGGTAGCAAAAGATGGAAATGTATTGTACAGAAAAGGATTTGGCTATGCAGATATAAAAAATAAAATTCCTGTCACGCCCGATACAAAATTCCGCATAGGGTCTGTGACCAAACAATTTACGGCGGCTGCCATTTTGAAACTGCAGGAAAATGGCTCATTAAGCGTGAACGATAAGTTGTCAAAATTTATCCCGGATTTTCCAAGGGGCGATGAAGTAACCATTCACCAGTTATTGACGCACACTTCAGGAATACACAGCTATACCAACAATGATGACTTTATTGGACAGGTTACCAAAACCATTTCGCCAGATTCTCTTGTGAATTTGATTAAGAAACATCCTTATGATTTTAATCCCGGTGAAAAATGGCAGTATAATAATTCCGGTTATTTCATATTGGGATATATCATTAGCAAGATTTCGGGTAAGCCCTATGCGCAATATCTTAAAGAGACTTTTTTTGATCCTCTTCACATGGACAACACCGGTGTTCATTATGCCGCGATAAAACTGGATAATGAAGCAAAAGGGTATTCTAGAACTGGCAGCAAGTATGTCGAAGCATTGAACTGGGATATGTCATGGGCAGGTGGTGCAGGGTCTATCTATTCAACCGTAGATGATTTGTTGAAATGGAACGAAGCGTTGTACGGAGGCAAAGTACTGAATGAAAAAAGCCTAGCAGCGGCATTAACACCGGCGGTTTTAAAAAATGGTGAAGAGGTGATTCCGCGATATGGATACGGACTTGGTTTAAACAAATTCAGGGGCGAAGATATTGTAGGCCATAGCGGAGGGCTGCATGGTTTTGTAACACAGCTTTCTTATTACTCCAAAGAAAAATTGACGGTTGTCATGTTTTCGAATACGGCTGAACCCGAAGTAAATTTTGATCCTACCAAAATAGCAGAAGCCTTTTTATGGAGCAAAATGGATAAACAAACTTCTTACAGCGAGCTCGCTGTAAAGCCAACAAACCTGCAACGTTTTACCGGAAGGTATGAGCTTGCCAATATTGGAGTATTGACGATTTCCGCGGATCATGATAAACTATTTGCACAAGTGGGCGGGCAGCCTAAAGTTGAAATATTTGCCATGGCAGAAGATGAATTTTTCCTGAAAGTTGTGGATGCGAGAATAAAATTTATCAAAGATGAAAAAGGAGAAATAAACCAGGTCATAGTATTTCAAAATGGGCAGGAAATAAAAGGCAAAAAATTAAAAGAAGAGATAATCATAGAGCTCAAGCCGGAAATACTGGATCATTATACAGGTAAATACAAGCTTAATGATAATACTACTGTAATTGTTACCAGGGAAAACAATAAGCTTTTTGCCGAACCAACCGGTCAGCCAAAGGTTGAAATGCTCCCGGTTTCAGAAACTGATTTTGTTATCAAAGAAATCAACGCAAAGGTTTCTTTTGTAAAGGATGAAAACGGGAAAGTAAAAAAGATGAAGCTTAACATGAATGGCACGGATAGTGAATTGCCAAAACTGGAATAATTTTTACGATTACCATCTGTACCGATTGTTTACTCTCACTATCTAGTGAGTAAGCGGTTCATTTAAAAGAAGAATTCAATCTTATAGATTATGGCAAGTGACCGGATTATATAACCTGCCATAACGCAATCATCCTGATTTCAACTATTAATAATGTTTTGTTAGATTTTCGATTATCAATATTTCACAGCTCACTCTGTGCAAGCCGCTCATTCCTTCTCCTGCATCAAAAAACTTGTGAGGCGTCGATTTAGCGAACTGCAACAAATATTTTACCTGCGAACCTTACCGATAACTACACCAAGCAAATCAACCACGTCCTGCTGAATGATCCCAATCTGTTCAATTTCATCTCCCGCTCTCCAATGATTTCCTTCTTTTACGAGAGTAAGGCGTTGAGTGCCCTTGCCCGACTGCAGCAGCGCATCGTAGGAGCCAGTAAGTTTTCCTTCCCACGAAATGGTTTCGGCAAGCGCCGCTTTGTAAAAGACGTTGTTGTGTGTGAATGTGGTTGTAAAAACCAGGTGGTCGGTTGTATCTGGCCTGCCAGTGACGAGTTGGAAGTCCATATCGATTTCGTTTAGACTAGCAAGGTAGAAAAAACTCTTCTTTCCCGGGTGTTCGTTTTATGAACGGGCGGTTTTATATGCAGGAGTCGGCTTCTTGACATTTTTCATAAAAAAAGCCCCCACCGAATGGCGAGGGCGTTAAATTATGATCCCTGATTAATACGTGCGACGATTGCCGATGACAATCTGCAGGGAAACTCCGCTCCGGTTTCCGTAAGGGTTATCATACCTGCGGTTGTGCCGATACATCATCATTCTCCTTTCCCTGTCACGGTCATACCTGTTATGCCTGTCATAACCAAACTGGTTGTCGTATGTTCCGCGACTCCAATTACTGCCATAACTGTTATATCCGTTATCTAAGGGGTATTGATTTTGATAACTGTATTCATTGGAGCGGTTATCATAGGAATGTCGGTGATCCTGCGCAAAGGCTGCTGTGGTTATAAGGCCTGCGGCAAGTATCAGAGTAATGATCTTTTTCATAGTTAAATTTTTATTGTGATTAATAAGTATAAGACGCCGCCTGTTTCGTGTCACTGGCGAAAGGAAAAGTTAATGGTGGATTTATTTAATTCAACGATAAACGCCTTCTGGTTTTTCTGCCCTTTTTGTCTTGACACAAAAAGGGCCAAAAAAGTCAAGCAAAAAAGTATTTCTCCGCACCTTTTTCCAGGGCTCACGCACAAGTTCCGGAACTACTGGTTTTATCATTCAAGAGAGATCGTTATCTTCTTTTCAAATGTTCCTTCACTTTTTTTAATTAAATGCTTTTGGTTGACCCGGCTTTGGTTTGCAAATACTGCAGGCGCTACATCCCGACTCCAGTTCTTGGATCGAGAGTTTTTTCAATCGACGTCGGGATGAAGGCGCTGCAACAATCATCTTAACGGTCAAACCTGTTTCACTGCGTATTCTGGTCGATACCTCATAATCTTCCAGAGCCCTCCACTGAATATAAGATCACTGGATTGGTAGAAGATGAGAAGGGCAATCCCGCGGAGATAGAATTTGATCCTGATGAAGAGGATAAGACTTATTTGGCGTTCCTTACCAGGGGTTACGATTGTCTATAAATCAAAAAATATAAAATCTTCCTCCCCGCAAAAACCGCAAAGTCTAACAAACTTTTATCAAAGGCGAAATTGCTGAAATAGGATTCGCTAAAATTTCATTGCAAAGATTTCTGGTTTTGTGTGCTTCTCTTTTATGCACCTCGGTTTTGCCAGGCTCATAAGATATGTGTCAACTCAATTGCTCTTACTACTCCTTCCCAAATTGCTTATCTGCAAAATCAAGATATTGCTGCCAATCGTACAAGGTGAAATCGTGTTTGCCTGTACGAATATGATATCTTATCGTTTCTCCCACGGGCTGATCAACAGCAGGCATTTCCGTTACACCAAGCCCTCTTTTGCCAAACAAGGCATAGACAGGTTCGGCATTTTTCGCACTAAGAAATTCGCCTTTCGGGTCAGCCCATAAATCTTCCGCGGCGCTGGCAACATACAGAGGTCTCGGCGCGATCAAAGCCAGCAATATATGCTGATCAACGGGTAACAATTCAGGATGCTTATTGTATTGTTTATATGCGGCCACAAACCAATGCGGGAAGGAAGTGTTTATTTTTTCTATTGTTTCTCCAAACCAGCGTTTCGATAAAGCAGCTCCACCTTCGCCGGAATTATTGGACACAACGATCGCAAAGCGCTGATCGTTTGCGGCTGCCCACAAACATGCTTTGCCCAGCCGCGAATGTCCTGTGATCACAACCTTTTTTGCGTCTACCGCTGCGTCCGTCTCAAGGTAGTCCATGATCCTGCTCAGGCCCCAGGCCCATGCACCAATGGCGCCCCATTCATTTTCATTTATGGATAATTCTCTTTTCATTGTCGTTCGTACACCTGTTTTCCATCCGTCGGGATGATCAGGTTCCAGGTCACCATAATATGCAGTCGCTAGTCCATAACCGCGATTAATAACTTCTTCAACCGCCCATTTGCTTGCATCCTTTCCTCTCGACGCCCCGGTGGCAACGTTGTTGACCAACCCCAATTTTTCATCATTCATCACCCATCGTGTTGAAAGATGTATGCCGCTGTCTGCATGGATGGTTTGATTGCCATAAAAATTCAAACCGATAAAAACAGGAACAGGTTTTTTTGCAGACCTGGGTAGATACAAGAGCAAGTCCATCGACGGCGCTGAGGCGGTGCTGTTAAAAAAAATGGTGACCTGCTTACGAATTGCCTTTCCCTGCAAGGCATTTGAATCAATAGAATAAACTTTGAACCACATGTTCTTCGGTTTGCCAGGCATTCTTCCATACACATTGTCTGCAAATAATTTGAGCATGACAGAACGCTGATATTGTAACCACTGCTGTGAGCTGGTTATGCGTTTGCCATCGGCTCTAACCAGCGGGTCAGGCAAAATATACGGTGGGACTTTAGATTCATCCTGGTTAATGAGTATATCCTGTGCCGATGCAGACATTTGTACGCTTGCAAAAAATAAAACAAAACAAAATGAATAGGCAATCAACCCATATTTGTACAGCATGAGAATTTGTTTGCTGAACTTTTTAATTGATCATTTGAAAATACGAAAGATTTTTCCGTCCGCCTTTTTTGGCGCTTGTCCCGATGAGAATCGGGAGGCAAGCAAAGGAGAGAAAACACACCTTCATGACAGCACTTCCGGCGCGGGTGGTGCAGCAGTCGGTCTGGATTTGTCTTCCGGCAAAGGAATAAATTCTTTATTATCATTGGGAGGAAGAATGATTCTCCCCTGCTTCCAATCTTCTTTGGCCTGTTCAATTCTTTCTTTTCGGGATGAAACAAAATTCCACCAGATGAATCGTTCACCCAATGGTTCTCCACCCATCAGCATCAGCGTTGACTTTTCTTTAGCATGAAGGGTTGGGTCAACACCTTCCGAAAATACCAGCATCTGTCCTTCATGATAAAATTTCCCATTCACTTCGATGCTTCCCTTGGCGACATACACGGCACGTTCCGAATGTTCTTTCGGCAAACCAAAATCGGTTCCCTGTTGTATGATAGCATGCAAATAAAATAGCGGTGATAGTGTTTTTACATCGTTGTTCAGTCCGTACGCATTGCCCGCGATGAGGCGCATCCACACACCTTTTTCTGTGTAGATCGGAAGTTGTTCCGGTTTGTAATTCATAAACGAGGGTGCTGCTTCTTCATCTTTCTCAGGCAAGGCCACCCATGTTTGTATCATTTCCATTTGTCCGCCCGCAAGTGATTCGGGATCTTCAAAGCGCTCTGAATGGGCAATGCCTTTTCCTGCTGTCATCCAGTTCACTTCGCCCGGACGAATAATTTGCTCGACTCCTAAACTATCGCGGTGCGTGACTTGTCCGCCAAACAAATAACTAACCGTGGAAAGTCCTATATGAGGATGAGGCAATACGTCGAGTTTCGATCCGTTGGTCGGAGTTTCCTGAATGGGCCCCGCATGATCCATGAAAATAAATGGTCCTACCATTCTTCGAAGGCGAAAAGGAAGAATCCGTTTCACGTCCATGCCGGGGGCAATAGAAGCTTTGCGGGCTTCAATGACAATTTCAAGCATACCACGAAATTTAGTCGAAGGTAGGTTTGTTGCTTTTTTTATTAAGAAAAAAGTAAGAAGGATTCTTTGTGGTGAGGCTGCTGCTCCTTCGGCAGGCAGGGATGCGGAGGCAGCCTTCGGTTGAGCATTTCCTCAGCCAATCCCGATGGCTATCGGGACGGCGTTTAGAAACGGAACTCCCTCGGACAATTTCGGTAGGACATCTAGCAAGGCGGAATAAGTCGTTTCTGCTGAAGACTCGATGCCGAAGGGCAACGTTTCCTCTCCCCCACTCGCCTCTCGACTGGTGGAGAGGGGTGGCATCGCTTGCGATGCCGGGGAGCGGAAATTTTCCAGCGCCTGCAAAGTGGAGTAAGTATTTCCGACAACCAAATGCGAGGAACCATATTTCTTGACGCTCCTGGCATGACCGCAGTCATTAAAGACCTCTCGCTCGCGACAAGTCGCGACATCCCGATAGATCGGGACAGGCTCCCTCCCGAAGAGGAGGACTGT
>VBAQ01000098.1 GCA_005883765.1 Bacteroidota bacterium | reverse complement strand
TTTAGGTATACTTTAATAACCGGCCCCTGGTTATCGCTCCCAACATTATTTGCCGTGCCACCGACGATAAAATTTGTAAGAATTCCTTTGGCATCCGCCGTCCCGTTTTCTGCATACAAACTCAGCTTTCCGTTGCCATATCGATAGTTTATGTCCTTGGGCAACTTGAAGGTGAAGGAAAATTTTCCATTTACAATCGATGCTTTGCCTTTATATAAAATATTATTCTGTATTTGGAAACCAACAACCTGGCTGGTGGCATCATTTCCCAAGGTATTTATGGTTTGCACCTTGTCAAAAACAGTCGGATAAACCGTCCCATTAAAATCTGACAGAAGATTGCCCTGTACGTCCGTAACGACACCCTCCATGATCACTTTTTCAGTGGCACTGATCGTATCCGTTTGTGAAACGGGAATATTATTCACTGTTGTTGCCTGCAGTTTCAATGTTGGGTACGCTAATGTTAACGCCGGATCTCCAAGCAGCGTGAATTTTCGATTGTTAGCAACATCGCCTGACGTTCGGTACGTGTAATTTTTTGCTTCTTTGATCGATTCACCTAAACTTTTGTAAACACCATTTGTGTCAGGTTGCAAAGCAAATTGTAAGTAATTATTATTAATGATCCGATTGCTGAAAGAGAAAACAACTCTCGTGGTTGTCAATAATGCGATGCCTCCCGTTTTCGGTCGCAGCAAAATATTTTCTCCCAGCGAATTGACCATGGGATTATCATAAGGCGCAAAATCACAAGTAGCCGTAATGAACAATGGCAGCCTGGTGGGATTATTCCAACTGTTTACAATATCCTGGTCAAGCACGACCTCTTCTGCCAACCGGCTCGCTCCCCCATGTCCACTGTAGTTCCAGATCAGCGTTCCATTGTAAACCTGGTTGTTGATCATTTGATTTGCCTGTGGATAGCGACTGCCACCGGCACCACTTTCCTGTTTGAACGCATCGAGATAAGTTTTCGTGATATTGAAAACAGGCGCAATTGCCTGCGATGTTGCTGTCAACACTTCTGCATCCTGCAGATGCAAATTAAAGTCTTCGTCGTCGGCAATAAATAATTCATTCTTTCTCCAGGGACCGAGACTTTCCCTGCTGTAGTATGTTTCAACCTTATCCACGTAATTCTTTGCCTCGTCAATATTTTTCGCTGGAATTCTTCCGATCCCAATATCGAGCTGGTTGATGAGAATGTTTGAATTGATATCCTCATTATCATCTAAAAAACCAAAGAAATCATCGGAGGTGTAACTGTCTAAAGGGTTTAATGAATTATTATTTTCATAAGCAGGAACAAGGTTGGTATTATTGTTTAACCTGTCTTTGTAATCAAACGATGCATCGCCAAAAAGCAAAAGATATTTTGGTTGATTTGCAGAATTGCTCCCTGCGCGATCATAGAACATTTTTACAAAATCACGAATAGCGGTAGGATCAGGGATCCCTGAAGAAAATTCATTGTATACCTGGTCGGTTGTTACGATCGAAAAAAGAAGATTGTTTTTGGTCTTATGAAATTCGCCGAGTCTCTGTGCCTGTGGCAATAATGTCGGTGTCGTTATAATAATAAAATCGGCTGAGGGCAAATCATGAAGATCCTGGTTTGCGATTTTCCCAATTGGAACTGGTTGTAACAGATTTGATGAATTAAATGCCACATATTCTCTCAGCCTGGAGCAGCTATTTACAAACTTACAGTCCGTTCCCTGCAGCGCCGTTTGCATTTCCACGGGCGTTAATGGATCAGTTACGTCCCAAACTCGTGTCGTTGAATTTGAGCCTGCAATTGTAAATTCACCGATGTTATTCCCTACGCTGTTCCAATCGCGAAACAAAAGCTGGTCGATGCCACTCAATGACAGCTCTCGCCGACTAAATAATTCGAACCAATTCAGCCAACCTTGTGAGTTGAAACTGCCAGGCACATAATTATAATTAATAGAAAAATCCGATTGAGCAATGCTTGCATTCGCAGTGCTTTTTGTCTCCTGCGCCAACAAATCATACTGCCCGCCGGTAACCGGCGAAATATTGATTTGCTGCAAAGGTTGGTTGTTTATTGAAAGATCAAACCGGCTTCCGACACTCACGGACCTGGCCAGGCAATCCGTGATGATGGTAACAGGAAAACTGCTTTGCAAATTTGGCAGGCTGACCGAAAAATTTCTGGCGAGAGAATGGCCCGGTGTGTTGGCAAATTCTTCACCATACCATTCCTTACCACTGGATAAAAAATTAACTGTATCCAGCTCGTGAAACAGACGGTCATCAAAACTGGTGATCGAAATATTCGGAAGTAAAGCATTCCGGGACGTTGCAACTCGTTTACCGGTTCCGTTCACTGCTAAATAATAGTAGGCCTTGTCGCTATAGAGATTTTTTTTATGAGTGAACCTTTTATTGACCGAGTCTTTCAACCAGGTGTCAGCCCCGTTGGCAAAAAATAAGATATAATCTCCTCCATTTAATACACCATCGCCCCCGTCCACTACTAAGATGGCATTTTCTTCGAGGTCATCTATGCGGGAGATATTGTTTGGCTCGGCGAGCATCCCCCCTCCGTTTCCAAATAAACGGATAGACCCGGAACTAAGGTTTGTTGTATTTATGCCGAGGCGTGAAAGGAAAGCGACATCAATTTTATAAATCCCGGCATCTTTTACGGCTATTTTATACCAATTACCTGAGCCCAGCACCGAGTTGGGTTTATAGGTACGTTGCGCCGGGGAAAGACCGGGTAATGCAGCCAATATCAAAAACACAAGCTTTTTCACAGAACCCTGAAAATATTAAGATATAGGGAATTCACGTTCGAAAAAAGGTAGTTGCCCTTACCCGCTGTTCTATAAACTGTATATATTCGCAATTCGTGCCGGGAAAATTATTCTTCATTTGCAATATTTTATCCCAAAAGCCGTTAAAAATATTCCAATTCACAGGTTTATGCAAAAAACTATGACATTGAAAAATCTATTAATCCTGCTATCCTGCGTCGCTATTTTGACTTCATGTAAAAATGGCGGGCTCTTCGGGAAAAAGAAATACGACAAATCGGAAGCTACCGGTTGGAACTACAACGATAAAAACATGGGTGGCTACCAGGTTGCAAAGACAAAAGAGCAGGGTCTCGGACCCGGGCTGGTCTTTGTTCAGGGCGGTACCTTCACCATGGGCCAGGTTGATGAAGATGTAATGAGCGACTGGAATAATATTCCGCGTCGTGTATCCGTTGCCTCGTTTTACATGGATCGTACCGAGGTGGCCAACGTACACTACAGGGAATATTTATATTGGTTGAACAAGACATTTGATCCTGCTGCCGACCCGAACAATCAGAAAATTATTGACGGTGCATTGCCAGATACGTTGTGCTGGAGAAGTGAGCTTAGCTACAACGAGCCCCTGGTAGAGTACTATTTTCGTCACCCCGGTTTTAATAACTATCCTGTGGTTGGAGTTAGCTGGAGACAAGCCTCCGATTATTGCCTGTGGCGCAGTGACCGTGTTAATGAAGGAATTTTGATTGAAAAAGGTTACATAGCCAAGCAATCTTTGCAGGGCGAACAGCAGGAGAATAATTTTACAACTAAATCTTATTTGTTAGGTCTTTACCAGGCGCAACCGGGTAAAAACGCAACATCAAAAAAGAATCCGCTTAAAACTCCTCAAGGTACGCCAAGGACGACAGTGAGCTTTGAAGATGGACTGCTGTTGCCGAACTACAGGTTGCCGAGTGAGTCCGAGTGGGAATATGCCGCATACGGATTGATCGATCAAAACCAGAGGCCTTCAACAAAAGAAGGCAAAAGAGGTGAGGAGTTGGCAATGAACAAGCAACTTTATCCCTGGTCGCAAAATGTTTACGGTTTGCGTGATACTCGTCATGGCAGCTGGCAAGGTGCTTTTTTGGCAAACTTCAAACGTGGTTCTGGTGACGTAGCGGGCGTGGCTGGTGGTTTGAACGACCGCGCATTCTATACTGCCGACGTAAAATCATTTTATCCCAATTCATTTGGTTTGTACAACATGGCCGGCAATGTGAGCGAGTGGGTGCGTGACGTATATCGTCCGCTGACTAACTTAGATCTTGCTTCAGAAGATGAAACAAATCCATTCCGCGGTAACAAATACCAGAGACTTTATAAAAACCAAAATGGAGAGTTTGAAATTGACAGCATGGGTCGCGTAAAAATGCAGGATGTCAGTGATTCAGAGAGCAGGAGCCGTCGTAACTATCAGCGCGGTAATGTGATCAACTTTCTCGATGGTGATAGTTTGTCACAATCTTCCTATGGTTACGGGCAAACAACTTTGATCAGCGACCATTCAAGAGTATATAAAGGCGGCAGCTGGAACGATCGTCCTTACTGGTTGAGCCCTGGCACTCGCCGTTTCCTTGAAGAAGATCAGTCATTGAGTACGTTGGGTTTCCGTTGCGCCATGGATCGTATGGGTAGTCCCGAAGGTAACAAACGCAAAACGGGTAACTTCTTTAAATCAAAACGTCAAAACAGTCGAAAAAAATAAATTAAGCGATATAAGAGTTTGAGGTCCTGGCAACGCCGGGACTTTTTATTTTCATCATATACATTTGCTCCATGAACCCACGCGAACTATATGAGATATACAAAGCACATCCATCCGTACAGACCGATACGCGTAAGTTAAAAAATGGAGATATTTTTTTTGCGCTGAAAGGACCAAATTTTAACGGAAATGAATTTGCCCAAAAGGCAATTGAACGGGGAGCATCTTATGCGGTGATCGATCAAAAGGAATTTAAAATCCCTTCCAAAACAATTCTGGTGGATGATGTGCTTGTGACGCTTCAGCAACTGGCAAAACACCACCGCGAACAATTCAACATTCCTGTTATAGCAATTACAGGCAGCAATGGAAAAACAACAACAAAGGAATTGATCCACGCAGTCCTTTCATCAAGTTTTCAAACTTGTACAACGGAAGGCAATTTGAACAATCATATTGGTGTTCCTATCACCATCTTGAAAATAAAGGATGATGCCGAGATGGCTGTAATTGAGATGGGTGCTAACCACATCGGGGAAATTGCCTCTTATTGCCAGGTCGCATTACCGACTCATGGCCTCATTACGAATTGCGGCAAAGCACACCTGGAAGGTTTTGAAAGCGAAGAAGGAGTGAGAAAAGCAAAAGGTGAATTGTTTGACTACTTAAGAACATTAACTCATGGATACGCGTTTGTCATGTGGGATTATGACTATCTTCAAAAAATGAGCAAAGGTATTAGCGGCGTAATCAAATATGGATCGAAAGGGGATGCGCACGTAATTGGACAGGTATTGAAAAGCGACCCATTCCTGGAGGTCGGGATCGTGCAGGGGTTAAATGAAAAAAATATCAAAACACAATTGGTAGGAGACTACAATTTACCGAATGTACTTGCGGCCGTGACTGTTGGAAAATTTTTCAAAGTACCCGAACTAAAAATTACGACAGCTATAGAAAATTATATCCCTTCGAACAGTCGATCACAGCTAATTGAAAAAGGCACAAACAAAATCATCCTGGATGCATACAATGCAAATCCAACGAGTATGAAACTAGCCATTGAAAACTTCTCAAAATTGCCGGGAGATAAAATTTTGATCCTGGGATCAATGGCGGAGTTAGGAAAGGTGAGTGAGCAAGAGCATGGCATGTTGGTCGGGCAAATAAAAAATTATCATTGGAAAGCCGTGGCCTTAGTTGGAAATGAATTTGAAAAAATTGCTCATCCTTTTTTCCAATTTAAAAATTATATCGAAGTCAAAGACTGGCTTCGGGGCAACCACTTCGAACACGTTAGCATGCTCGTCAAAGGCAGCCGAAGCATGCAAATGGAAAAAACTATCGAGGCATAAGTTATTCTGCACAAAAGCTGACATAAATCATTGATTCGTTGCCCTGGACCAAAGAATTTGGCCCACACCGTAAGAAAAATGTGGCAAGATTATGGCGATTTCATATTAAAACATTAATATGTCAACAGAAAATAAAAAAGAAACATTTGGAGAGATCATAGCAGGAGACAAACTGGTTCTGTTAGACTTCACTGCAGAATGGTGCGGACCGTGCAAGCTGATGAAACCCATACTCGAGGAACTGCGAAAAGGGATTGGAGACAGGATTCGCATACTTAAAATTGACATAGACAAGAGTCCAGCGGTTTCGGATGCGTTTGACATACAGAGCGTTCCTACGTTGATGCTAATTCAAAATCGTAACATCTTGTGGCGGCAGTCAGGAGTTTTGCAGGCAAATCAACTCGAAACGGTTATCAATAAATTCTTAGTCACATCAAACGCATGAATATAGAAAAAGAAAAATCACGAGGCTACATACTGTCCACATTAAACTGCAGATGTCCCCGATGCAGAGAGGGAAGGTTATTCAAAAATCCGATCAGCATCAGCTTCAAGAGAAATTTGGAAATGAACAAGGAGTGTCCTTTGTGTGGTCAGCCGACTGAAATTGAAGTTGGCTTTTATTATGGAACGGGATATGTAAGTTATGTGTTGAGTATCGCAATTTGTGCCCTGAGCTTGATTGCCTGGTGGCTGACAATAGGCTTATCGGTTGATGATAACCGTTTCTTTTATTGGTTGGGGTTTAACGCCATCTTGCTAATCGTTCTTCAGCCCTGGCTCATGCGATTATCAAGAAGCCTATGGATATCCTGGTTTGTAAAATATGACCCGCATTGGAAAGAACATCAGCCCATTGATGTAAGTGAACGCCTGAACCCCGACCAGGCAAATAATTGGTGAAATAGATTTCCTATTTTTGGCGCTCCTGGAGACTTGCTCGAGTGGTTGAAGAGGCACGCCTGGAAAGTGTGTATACGGGAAACCGTATCGAGGGTTCGAATCCCTCAGTCTCCGCCTTCGCCCACCGAAGCTTTAGCGTAGGTGGCTTTTTCCTATGTGGGCTTCGGCGGACTCAGTCCGCAAGAAATTTCTTCCCATTTATTGATGTTTTAATCTTCCTCGGCATCTTGAAATTTGCAATTTTCACAGAAAGGAAATTGAATGTGGATTGTTTATGTTTTAAAGTGTAATGATGGTACTTATTACACAGGCTGCACGTCTAATATGACTGACAGATCAAATCGCCATAATAAGGGTCAAATTAAATACACGTCCTCAAGATTACCAGTTGATTTAGTTGTAACAATCAATTTTTATAACAAATACAAAGCTTACGAGTTCGAGAATTATTTGAAATCCGGGTCAGGTAAAGCATTCATGAACAAAAGACTTATCTGATTTAATCAAATTTTGAAGAAAGTCAATTATTGCCCGTAAATCTTGTTTAAATAAGTTCGAAAGGCTTCCCCCTTCGGCCCGCCTCCGGTCGCCGAAGCTTTAGCGAAGGCGACCTCCGCTATAGTAGCAGTATTAATTCTGGGCGACCTGCGGCTCGAGACTACGCGTCAATTTAACCGTAAAAATCATTTTGGGCGATAAATAAAAAGCTTATGAGTTTGAGAATAATCTTTTTATAAATAAGCAAAGCTCTAAGGTGAAGCCAGAGATATTTCCCGCTCTCTAATAAGAAGACAACTTATGCACTGTGCAATACTTTATTTCGCAAAAATTGTCTAGGGCATAGTTTTTAAAACTAAATTATTTGTTCTCTCCTCTGGGGTGCTTCCGCAAGGAACCTGAGATTATACCCACAGCTACCTGATCTGGACAATGCCAGCGAAGGGAAAGAAGAGAACCGTGAAGCTGGGTAAACCAGGCTTTTCCTCTACATCGCTTCTTCGGAAATTATTATCCCACTCCCGCGTTTTGTTTCAGTAATAGCTTGATTGCATCTTCTTTTCATCTAAACTGGTAAGATACTTGTGCGATTAACGCTATAGATCAGAATCATGCTAAAAGAAGAAATACAAATTCCAATTAACCATTTCTCTTTGGGGGCCAGTTTGGTTATACCTGAAAACATAAAGGCATTGGTAATTTTTTCACACGGAAGCGCAGATTTAGTCCAAGAAATAATTATGTCGCCGGTGTACTTAATGGACACGGAATAGCAACACTGCTTTCTGACTTGCTTACAAGGCAGGAGGATATGAACTATGATAACCGTTTCAATATTGCATTGCTAAGCAAGCGACTGGTAATTGTTACTGGCTGGGCGCTTCAGCAAGAGGAATTGAGGGATTTGCCGGTGGGGTATTTTGGTGCCAGTACCGGCGGAGCTTCTGCATTAAATGCTGCAGTTTTACTTAAAGATCAAATTACTGCGGTTGTAAGCCGGGGAGGGAGACCCGATTTGGCAAAAGATGTTTTGCCACAAGTACAGGCAGCAACATTATTGATCGTTGGTTCCCTGGATAATCAGGTAATTCAATTAAATCAATTGGCTTATGACATGCTCGCTTGTAAAAAGCACATGCATATTATACAAGGTGCTTCACATTTATTTGAAGAATCAGGAAAGTTGGAGGAAGTAGCTCAATTGGCCGTGAACTGGTTCATGGAGAATTTAATTCAACCTCATCTTATCAAACAAAAAGAAATTCATTAACCTATGTCAATGTATTTTACTGACAGATATCATGCTGCTATGGAACTGGCCAGGAGGCTGGAAAAATATAAAAATGAGGATGGCGTAATCCTGGCTGTCCCTCGTGGCGGTGTACCTATTGGCTATTACCTGGCCAAGCATCTTGGTTTTGCATTGGATCTGTTAATGACAAAAAAACTTGGTCATCCTGCCAATGAAGAATTTGCCATTGGAGCTGTAGGGATTGAAAGTATTATTATCGAAGAAGCTTACCAGATTCCAAAAGAATATATTCAGCAACAAACCAAACGAATAAGACAGGAATTGATAGATCGTTATAGAAAATTTATGGGAGATCGTGAGCCCGCCGTTCTTAAAAATAAAATTGTGATTGTTGTCGATGATGGTGTGGCAACAGGCAGAACAATCCTGGCGACGCTTAAAATGCTGCGCAGTAAAGAACCAAAGAAACTGGTTGTAGCTGTACCTGTTGCATCAATGGAAGCAGCAGAAATGATAAAAAAAGAAGTTGATGATTTTATTTGTCTCTTTACGCCAACGCCGTTTTATGGAGTGGGAAGATTTTACGAGGACTTTAGTCAGACTTCTGATGAAGAAGTTGTAGCGCTTTTGAAAGAATTAAATGAAAGAGGAAAGGCTGCATAAAAACCTAAAGTTCAGTTTTGCATTCCAATAAGATTTACTACCGCCACGGTAATCTCATTTGCAATTTTCCTGGTAATACCTGTTACTTGGAATAGTTGTTGTGCGATTTGTTTATTATACTAGGTCATATAAATAAAAAAAGTTATTATGGATAAACTTGCATTATTAGTTCGTCTTGATGCCAAAAAAGGTAAAGAGACAGAAGTGGAAAAATTTATTTGTGATTCTGTCGCCGACATACAAAATGAATCCGCCACTTCTACGTGGCATGCGCTGAAGCTTGCTCCTTCAACCTACATAATTTTCGATACATTTCCTGATGATGAAGGAAGGCAGGCTCATCTTTCAGGTAAAGTCGCAAAAACAATAGAGGAAAAATCCTCTGAACTTTTTTCCAGGCCTCCAACTATTGAAAAGTTGGATGTGCTTGCAGTAAAATTGCCCGAGGTACTTCAATATTGACTCGCAGTAAAATCATTGATGTCATGAAAGCAGTTACTATTCACGAATATGGCGGACCCGATGAATTGACCTATGAAGAAATACCGGTTCCTGAATATGGGCCTGGGGAAATTCTTGTCAGGGTACATGCTACAGGGATAAATCCTGTTGATTGGAAAACAAGAGAAGGTTATAATAAAGAACGAAGAAATACGAAGTTTCCACTTATACTGGGCTGGGATGTTGCAGGAGCAGTAGCAGAAACAGGAAGTCTTGTATCACGCTTTAAAACCGGTGATCTTATTTTTGCAATGGCTGATATGACCCGAAATGGTGCTGAGGCGGAATATGTAGTACTAAAAACAGATGCAGCAGCCCGTGTACCAGCAACCATTAGCCTGGAACAGTCGGCCGCAGTTCCACTAGCAGCGCTCACCGCATGGATGATGTTATTTGATAAAGCCAACCTTCAGCCTGGGCAACATATCTTAATTCATGCTGCGTCGGGCGGTGTTGGCTCATTTGCAGTGCAGCTTGCGAAAATTGCAGGTGCTTATGTAGCAGGCACAACCTCGGAAGCTAATATCGACTATGTCAAATCTCTTGGAGCGGATGAGATAATTAATTATAAGGCTGAAGATTTCAGCGGAAGATTGAAAGATTATGATGTAGTTCTGGACACGATTGGCGGAGAAACGCAAAAAAAATCATTTAAAGTTTTAAAGAGAGACGGTACGCTTGTTACAACAGTAAAACCGCAAGATGAAAACTTAGCCAAAGAGTATAGTGTCAGATTGCAAGGCGGTCTGGTTATGCCAAACGGCGCAAGACTTCAGGAAATTGCCGGACTTATTGATGAAGGGAAAATAAAAGTGCACGTAGAAAAAGAATTTGGTCTGAAAGAAGTAAGGGTTGCACAAGAATATAGTCAATCAGGAAAAGTAAGAGGAAAATTAATTGTAAAAGTGCAATAGCTATCCGTAGTAAAAGGGTGTAAAAAATCCTTTTATTACTTAAGAAAATGAGACTATAAAATAATTTGTATTGTCGCAAACCCATCAGGTATTTTTATTCCCTTTGACGAAAGTTGGGTGAACATTTCACCTAATGAAGAATTTTTACCACCTACTTCTCCTGTATCTGTGATGCCTATTTCGCTAAACTTTTTAATAAGTTTTTCCATAGTATTATCATCCTTACGAAGTTGACTCTTACTGACTCCAAAGAGACCTGCAGAAGCCCGACTAAAACCAAGCTTCTCCTTTTTAAAACGTCCGAATTCCGGAAATTTCTAACAGAGTATTCAGCCTATTTCCCACTTTTATCCTGCAAAAATTGTAAATTATTTTTTGCCCAAAATTAAATAATGAATATTCTTATCTATTTTCTAGTTTTCATTGGTTCTCTTATCGTTGATATTGTTCCTTTCATTGCACCACCCGCGTGGACTGTAATGGTTTTCTTCCA
>VBAQ01000389.1:1978-3796 GCA_005883765.1 Bacteroidota bacterium | reverse complement strand
GTTTGATAGTGATGATTTGTTGACCATCGTTCTAAAAGGTGATGTGCGCGCGACATTCCGCGACAGGTCTTCCAAACCAAAGGATCATTCGCTCATTCTTTCTTATTTCAAGGAAGACAGCAGCGAGATGAGCATACCAGTGCAGGTCAAGACAAGGGGTCACTTTCGCAAGATGAGAGAAAACTGTTTCTACCCGCAACTTTTGCTACAGTTTTCAAAGGACGGAGCCGCAAAAGGAACCATCTTCGATGAGCAGTCAAAATTAAAACTTGTGATGCCCTGCAAGGGAGATGACTACGTGGTTCGGGAGTGGCTCGCTTATAAGATCTATAACCTGGTGACGCCCAAAAGTTTCCTGGCACGATTGGTAAAAGTTCAACTGAAAGATGATAAGAACAGAAGTTTCGGTAGACCCTTCTTCGGAATGCTCATCGAGGAAGAAGAGCAAATGGCAAAAAGAAATCAGTGCATACCGGTTAAACTAAAAATAAAAGGGCAACAAACTTTACCTGACTATTTTCTAGGCATGGCAGTATTTGAATACCTGATTGGTAATACAGACTGGTCAGTAGAGTATCGGCAAAATATAAAATTACTCAAGGGCGATTCCAGCTCGGTTCCGGTTGCGGTCCCCTACGACTTTGACCATGCCGGCATCGTTAATGCGCCATATGCGCGACCAGACGAGCAGCTGCAAATGAGCTCGGTCAGAGAGCGCCGATACCGCGGTTATTGCGTCGGTGACATGAAAGCCTTTTACGATGTTATCGTGCAGTTTAACCGGATAAAAAAAGATATTTATAGCCTATATACTGCATGCGACCTCCTCGATGCAAAATATATAAGGTCGACGATCCAATATCTCGATGATTTTTATCTAACCATCAATGATCCGAAATTGTGGCAAAAGGAATTTGCCTATGCCTGTGATAAAGGCGGAGCCGGAAACGTGATCATAAAAGGCATGAAAAACGATTGAACGGGTTTCATTGATCGATTGAAAAATCGTCAGCAAACCGTCCCATAATTCAATAAATATAAAAATGAATAGAATCAAAATTGCCGCTTGTTCTGCCATATGGATGCTGTGTCTAAATGCCCAGGTCGCATTTTCACAATCTTCTTCTCGTTTTAGTTTCGAAAAATACATTGACAAAGGTGATACGTTGCGATACCGCCAACTTTATCCCGACGCAGACACATTTAGGAAGTACCCCCTTGTCATTTTCTTGCATGGATCCGGTGAGCGCGGCAATGACAATGAAGCGCAATTAAAATGGGGCGTAATGAATTTTGCGACGGATGAAAATATGATGCGTCATCCCGCCTTTGTTATTGCTCCCCAATGTCCGCAGAATATGAGCTGGTCTAATTTTTCACGTACCGACATGAAACTCCAGCCTACGCCCACAAAACCAATGGAACTTTTGATCGGGCTTATTCGCCAGTTGATAAAAACTCAACCCATTGATAGCACTCGTATTTATATCACTGGTCTTTCGATGGGTGGCTACGGAACTTGTGATGCCATTGAGCGGTATCCACATTTATTTGCAGCAGCCGTTCCTGTTTGCGGCGCTGGCGATACATCGAAAGCCGCTTCGATTGCACGCTTACCGATTTGGATCTTTCACGGCGCAGAGGATCCTGCGGTCAATCCTGTTTATTCTCTGTATATGTTCCAGGCGCTGACCCGAGCCGGAGCTCATCCGGGCTTTACTCAATACCCCGAGTCGGGGCATTTTTCCTGGCTGGGTGCATACAGTGACCCCGTGATGATGGAATGGTTGTTCAGGCAACATAGATAAACAAATAATC
>VBAQ01000389.1:0-1927 GCA_005883765.1 Bacteroidota bacterium | reverse complement strand
TTCACTACAGGAGCAGGATTACATGAGGAGAGTCGAAAGTAAAAACAAAATAAAAAGCAGGAGCAGAGTTTATTATGATTTTACCCGTAAACAAAAACTAGTATGAAACACTTGCCCCGGTTATGGTTGTGCTTGTCAGTGCTGATCAGCCAGAGCGTTCTCGCACAGGAAGAATATGAGCATGAATTAAATACCTATAATGTATTAAAAACCGATTCGCTTTGGCAGTATCAAATTTCATCAGATACTGGCCTCTCATTTCCTAAATCAATACAAAAAAACTGGCAATGGGTAGATGCTAAAAATCTACGGGATCTTTCCGGTAAGGATATATCCTGGCCTGGTTCCGGCTGGTTCCGAAAATTTATCACAGTTCCAGATTCTTTACGTGGCAAATCAATTGCACTAATGATGGGACATTTTGGTGCATCTGAAATCTATGTAGATGGAAAACTTGTAAAACGCTTCGGCATTGTAGGAACAACAATTGCTGAGGAAAAAACTTTTGTTCCGCGAAAGCCTTTTTTATATGAAGTCGACAGCCAACCCACTCATCTTATTATAGTTCACTATTCCAACCAGAGAGCAGGCAATCCCAACTATTTCCAAATTGGCTTTAAAGGATTTCAACTGGTATTATCTCCGCCTGAGATGGCCATGCGTGAAATGAAAGATAGTTTTCCGCATTCATTTGTATCATTGTTTGTTACCCTAGCGTTTTGTCTGTTCTTCTGCCTTATTTATGTATTTTATCCGCATCGCCTGGCTAGTCTCTTTAGTGCTATACTGCTGTTCAACTTTTCTTTTATTTTCGTGACTGGTGTAATCTTGAGCATGACTAATGAAGGGAGGCATTTGATTAAGACGGTTTATTTGTGGGAGTTTGCTTTTGCCTGCGTTTTTGGATGGCAAGTGTTTTTTGTGTATAGTGTTTACTACCCCAAACTTCCATTAAGATCGTGGTTTGTTGCCGGTGCGATGATTGCTGGAGTGTTCCTGATGCTTTTTCAGCGGATATGGCCAACTGTCGTATATCCGCTTGCCATTTTACTGCATCTTGAAGCGTGGCGAATCATCATTTTGGGAATCAAAAAGAAAAAGACAGGATTCTGGATTCTCGCGGCAGCTTGGTTATTTCAGGATGCAGGTGTTCTTATTCCGATTTTTGATGTTTTCCATTTATTTCCGCCCTATTTCACCAACACTCGACTCATTCTTGCACTTATCACAGATTTATCAGTGCCTTTGATTTTAGCGCTGCATCTGGCCTGGGAATTTGGTTCGGCCAACAGGAATCTGAAAAGGCAATTGAAGCAGGTAAATGAACTCGCAAAAAAGAATTTAGAACAGGAACAGGAAAAACAACAATTGCTCGCTATGCAAAATGAAACACTGGAGCAGCAGGTTACTGAACGAACTTCTGAAGTGCTGGCTCAAAAAGAAAAAATTGAAATACAGCGGGATGAGGTAAGCCGTACTCTTGACGAACTGAAATCAACACAGGCCCAACTCATCCAATCCGAAAAAATGGCTTCATTGGGAGAGCTTACTGCAGGTATTGCACATGAAATTCAAAACCCGTTAAACTTCGTCAATAATTTTTCAGAAGTAAGTGCAGAGTTGATCGATGAATGGAAAGAACAACTGGCAACAGGCAATGGGCAACAGGCAATCGCCATCGCTGAAGATGTAAAACAAAATCTTGAAAAAATAATTCATCATGGAAAACGCGCCGATGCCATTGTAAAAGGAATGCTCATGCACTCACGAACCAGCACCGGTCAAAAAGAACTCACGGATATAAATGTCCTGGCTGATGAATATCTGAGATTAAGCTATCATGGACTAAGAGCAAAGGACAAATCGTTTAACGCAAATTTCAAGGCGGATTTTGATGAAAACATTGGAAAAATAAATATCATCTCGC
>VBAQ01000097.1:615-8321 GCA_005883765.1 Bacteroidota bacterium | reverse complement strand
GGAATGCGGCTATCGTGCAGATTTAATTGTTGAAAACAAACTGATTGTTGAAGCTAAGTCTATTGACGCCGTTGCTGATATTCATATTGCGCGAACCCTAACTTATCTCAAATTTGCTAATTGTAAACTTGGTTTAGTGATTAATTTCAACGTAACTGTTTTGAAGAATGGCATAAGAAGAGTAGCGTATAATTTATGATTTGTGCGTGATATTTGCAATCCTTGAGCTTCAATTTTTAGGACGCAGAGTGCGCGGAGAAGACGCGGAGAGCGCAAGGGATTCGGAGCACAGAAGTATTAACTCTCTGCGATGTTTGCGAGAACTCTGCGTTCTTTGCGTCCCAATCAAACGTTAAGACGCAGAGTGCGCGGACCTGCCAGCCGGTAGGCAGAGAAGACGCGAAGAGCGCAAAGAATTCGGAGCAAAGTCAACCTTCGTCGTTGCGTGAAACAATACTGATCCCTATTCAAACTTCTTCCTCCCTAAAATTATTTTCAAATGCCGTAAATTTAGTATCCACTCTCACTAACGAAAATAGCAGCTAATGAAAAAAGAAATTAACCGGGCCAATCCACACCTGCATAGCCAAGACGAAACTCTGACGACCAATTCTGCCAAAAACTCCCAGTTAAGCAGGCGCAAATTTGTTGAGATAACAGCAGCTTCCGCAATTGGATTCACCATTCTTCCGAGACATGTCCTTGGAGGGAAAAACTATGTTGCACCCAGCGATAAAATTACCGTTGCATACATCGGTGTGGGCACCCAGGGCATAAGAGAATTATTGCCATTACTGGCTAATGAACAATTCCATGTTGTCGCAGTTTGCGATCCCAATAAAGAAGCGATTGGGTACAAGGATTGGGCAAAGGATTGGTTAAAGGGTGAAATTCGCAAAGCAATTAAGAACCCGGATTGGAATCCGGGCGGCGATAATTCTATTCCCGGCGGAAGAGACAACGGCAAATCCATTGTTGATAGTTTTTATGCAAATGTTCATCCTGAATTAAAATATAATGGCTGTAATGCCTATGCGGATGCACGTGAACTTTTGGAAAAAGAAAAAGATCTTAATGCAGTCAAAATAATGACGCCTGATCATCTCCATGGAGTTCTGTCTATCGCCGCCATAAAAAGAGGCAAGCACGTCCTGGTGCACAAACCACTTTCAAACCGCTTACTCGAGGGAAAGAAAGTGATCGAGATGGCCAGGAGTAGCAAAGTAATAACGCACCTGATACCATGGGATGCAAATGGTTCAATGGAAACCGTGATGACATGGATCAATGGAGGAGAGATTGGTAAACTTCTCGAAGTGCACAATTGGACAAACCGTCCAGTGTGGCCACAGTATCCTGACATTCCCGCTGATACGCCGCCCATTCCGAGTGGCTTAGATTGGAATTTATGGCTTGGGCCAGAAGCTGACAGACCTTATCACCCCAATTACACTCACATGGTATTTCGCGGTTGGTATGATTTCGGTGGAGGTTCGATGGCGGATATGGGTCATTACAGTTTGTGGACTGTTTTCAAAGCATTGCAGTTAACATCACCAACAATCATTGAACCGAATTTGAGTCACGTGTGCGGTATGCACGATCCCGTTCCTTACCAAATTGCAAACAACTTCTCATTTCCGATGGCCAGTTCGGTGCGCTTCAAATATCCTGCAAACGGAACGAGACCTGCGATCGATCTCGTCTGGTATGACGGAGGTATGCGTCCGCCGATACCAGTTGAATTGTTGACTGATAACAAGGAACTACCTCCTGAAGGAATGATGTTCGTTGGTGATAAGGGCAAAATCCTGGCTGGTTTTAATGTACAAAACCCTCAAATTATTTCTGGGCCAAAAATGGACAAGGCTGCCAACGCGAATACGGATAATCGAAACCAGGTGCAACAGGGTGCACAGGCTTTGCCTTTATTTGTTGAAGCCTGCAGGACCGGCAAACAATACTCCGGAAATTTTTCGGAAGCTGAATACATCACTGAAGCAATCAATCTATATGCTGTGGCGTTGAGAACAAATCGGCTTCTAAAATATGACGCTGCAAACTTGACAATCACCAATGTGCCCGAAGCAAACAAATATTTAAGCCGCGAGTACAGAGCAGGCTGGGACCCTGCATCGATATGAAGTCAGATTTTCCGAACTAACAATTATTAATGACACAAAAAAGTCTTTATGAAAAAAATTAATCGCCGGGAATTTATTGGAAAAGGCACGATGGGTTTAAGTGCTATGATTGCTTTGGCACAAGTGCCTAAGCATTTGCTCGCCCTTTCGCCTGGACTCAACAATATTCCGATTGGATTTCAATCGTGGACTATTAGAGACCAGCTGTCCAAAGATTTTGCCGGCACTTTAAAAATGATGGCAGCGCAGGGTTACAAATTGGTGGAAATGTGTTCTCCGAAAGGGTATGCTACCATCGGTTTTGGTCCGTTAGTAAACATGAAGACAGCCGATATGCGCAGCATCATCACTGATGCTGGCCTTACCTGTCCCAGTTGTCATTTTGGTTTTGGCGAATTGACCGATAACCTGGACGACCGGATTGAATTTGCGCAGCAACTAGGAATGACGCAGATGATCTGCTCCACATTTTGGTTACCCAAAACTGCTGTGTTAAAAGATTATCTCGATGCTGCGGATAAATTAAACAAAGCGGCGGAGAAAATAAAGAAAGCAGGCATGCAGGCCGGTTTTCACAACCACGAATTTGAATTTGCCACGCTCGATGGTCAACTCATTTATGATGCTTTGATGAATCGGTTTGATCCTGACCTTGTGAAAATGCAGTTCCAGACCGAGGTCATCAATCTTGGTTACAAAGCGGCGACATATTTTACAAAATATCCAGGCCGATTTGTCTCGTCCCATTTGTCAGATTGGACAGCTGATAAAAAAGAAGTACCTATTGGGCAGGGCATCATCGACTGGAAAGAATTTTTTGCCGCAGCCAAAGTTGGCGGCGTCAAGAATTTTTTCGTAGAGATGGCTCCGGACAAGTTTAAGGATAGTGCCACCTATATTCAGAATCTTTAAAAAAATTATTATTATTTTAACGAAGGATGCTCATTTGTTTGAGCAGCGGCTACACGTGACTCCAAAAAATTTGAAATACAACAAACAGGAGTGCATCGAAGACTCCAGGTAAAGATCATATCGTGTATCATAAAGACGGAAGTATTTGGGCAAAGGGAAGAATGCTTGGTGACGTTCCGGATATTTTAAAAATGGCAGACAAACCGGCGAGTGGACAACTTATAACAAAAAAGGAAAAGTTTACAAAGTGAACGAAATGAAAGCCTGAGTGTATTGCCGAGGATACCAAACGAATGCTGGCAGAATCTTTGTGAATGGTAACTTATACAGTTGTATTTCATTCAAAATGAAAAAAAAATAATTATGAAATCTTTGACTCGCATTGCGATCATTCTATCTGTTGCTTTACCTTCATTCGTTCTCGCCCAGGATTCAAAAGACAGTAAACTTATTGACGACAGTAAGAACGCAAGGGCCGAGTTCACAAAGACAGATAACTTGATGCAAAGTCTGTTCGACAATTCGGCTGGATATGTAATATTCCCTAACGTAGGCAAGGGTGCGATGGGAATAGGCGGGGCTGCAGGAAACGGAATCCTGTTTGAAAAAGGGACGGAGGTTGGAAAGGCAAGCATGAAGCAGGTCAGTGTGGGCTTTCAGTTTGGAGGACAAGTGTACCGCGAAGTAATATTTTTCGAAGATGGGGCTGCTCTGGATCGCTTCAAACAAAATAAGATCGAATTTACGGCGCGGGCGTCGGCCGTAGCCGTCAAGTCCGGTGCCGCGGCTAATGTAAAATATGCTGACGGGGTGATGGTATTTACCCAGGAAAAAGGAGGCTTGATGTATGAAGCATCCATTGGGGGACAAAAATTCAACTACACTCCATTTTGATATTAGAAATTACTGTACTCTTAAGTTTCCTTTCAAGATCTGCTGTCATTGTATTCAGGGAGGTTTCTGCCCCAGTATTCTCACGCACAAGATTGTCGGTATAGGTAGAAACGGGATTTAAATCGGCGAACAACATTTATTTTACGCTGGACTTTTTCGTGCTGAATCTAATTTCATGTTGCAAATTTCAATATGCTATGGAGCCTGCGGCCAATGCAGATTGACACACGTGAAAACCTAAAATAGGAAACATGAAGGCAGCAACAGAAAGAAAAATAATCCGGTGGATTCACATCATCGCCAGCATACCTATCATTGGCTATATCTACGGGCCGGTAAAGAATTTTCCACACGCAGTGAGCGCTATTCAATGGGTGCTTTTTCCGCTTATTGTATTGTCAGGTCTTTGGTTGTGGAAAGGTCATTGGGTAAGAAAATGGACAAGAAAAAGAAATGACGCGGGTACTGTCCTGAATCTGCGGCTGCAACCTTATCGCGAAACTTCTGGGAGCCGACGCGACTGAGTGCCGGTCAGCATGGCCAGCAAATAATCTAAATTTACGGGCGACAAAAAATGTCACATTCAAAACCCAGCAATATTCGGTGTGATACAAAAATTGGATAACCCCGTGTGGCATTCATTATCGGAAGCCCATAAAGATTTTTCGATCAACTACGAGAATTTAAAGTTCTACCAACCTGACTACTGTGCGTTTGGCGGATGGAGAAATGAGGACGAAGTCTCAAGGGAAATTGATGAGTATTCAAAACTAGCAGAGAGTTTTTTTATCATTGGAAAGAAACCAACGTTCTCGGAAAAAATAATTTTGCGAAATGAATTGGTTTGTCTTCAAATGATCATTAAGAAGAGAATTGCCCTCGAATTTAAAGATGAGATCATAAGGCTGAATAACGAGTTCGACAAACCATTATATGACCTGGTCAATTTAGTTCAGCCAGGTTATTTCAAAAGGAAAACTGTGTTGATGGGAGATTATTACGGCATATTTAAAGATGGCAAGCTGGTAGCGGTTACAGGCGAACGAATGAGGATGAATGACTTTACCGAGGTTAGTGCCGTTGTTACTCACCCACTTTATACAGGCAGGGGCTACGCAAAACAACTGGTCGCCCATACCGTAAATAAAATATGGGATCAAAATAAAACTCCTTACCTGCATGTAGCAGAAATCAATCATGGTGCGATAAAGTTGTACGAAGCGTTGGGTTTTGAAATAAGAAGAAAAATTAATTTCTGGAATTTCGCAACAAGATGGTAACGTCAACTTATTTGAAAGTTTCAATAAAGGCAATTATCTCATCCTCGACTAAATCCGTTTCTGTTTCCATTGGATGATGTCCCGAATGAGGGAAGAAGACCAGTTTCTTGTATGCCGATCCAAGATTTGTCATCCCATCTTCACCCACATCAGGAGGTACGGTAAAATCGAATTGTCCCCATAATAAGAGTGAAGGGATTTTGATCTTGTACAACTGATCCGAATAATTGGCACTCTCCAGGCTTTGCAGAAAATCATTACCGGAGGAAGTATAAAAAAGGTTGTAATAATTTACCAGCTGGTCTGAAGGATCTTCGGCCAGGGTCAGAATGGAATTCTTTCGCTCTATTCCCATATAGTTTTCTGCATCGTGCGCGTACGATTCGATCTGTGAACTGATTTCATAAGTGGAAAGTGGATCGTGGCTACTGCAATAACTCAAAATTTTTTGCCATTGAAGAATGTTATTCCCTTTATTTATTTCTGATTGCGCTGTATCCATCAACATCTTCCTGGATGAGGTATTACTTAATGGATAATTGTGAGCACCATCGATCTCGATCCATCCATTCAGCTGGTTTTGATTTGAGTCCTTCACCAAATAGCCCGTGGCTAACAGCCCGCCAAAACTATGTGCATAGAGAAAAACATCGGCTCCCTGATAACGAAGTTTGAGCACCTTAACAACGAGCTCCAGGTCGTTAATCATCTGGGGCAGACTTAATTTATCTATATTGTTAGTACCCGAAGCTGCACCAGCATTACGCTGATCCCAAAAGGCCACTCCGTATTTGTCTCTCAATCGCTTGGTTTCGTAATTGGCATAGTCATACGATCCATCGCCCGGGCCTCCATGAATGATCAGGATAATAATTTTCGAAGAGGTATTTCCCATTACACGCACCGGCATGTCAGCGCCCTTGTTTGTTACCCAGAATATTTCATTTGCATTTGAAGACAATCCAGTAAATTCTTTTTTGCATCCTGTAAATAAGAATGCAAGAAATAAAACACTGATAGATGTATGGACGTACCTCATGATGAATAGTTGTGTTTTGACCTACTGCGAACGTTGATATTTTTTAAGCGATAGCTTACCCCTGCCTGCAGGGAAAGATGAAGCTTGAGAAAACTATTATAGGGATATTGCGCCCAGGCAGAAGGCTTGAGTTGAACGAACCATAAATTTTGGTTTCGATTATGCAAAGCCCAGTTCAGGGAATAAGAAAATCCCGTGGTCAAGTAGGTACGACCAAAAAATCTAAGTTCTTTAATGTTTCCATACTGGTCTATCTCATAAACTTTGCCGTCATACACGGTTCGCATCACTCCCTGGTGAAAGCATAACTCGGTAAAATGCTGTGGAGATCGAACATACCTGATACCAATGCCTGCGTTGAAAATTATCGAGGTGTAGCCATATGGATGACGGTACTCGCCAAATTCCGCTGACACAAATTCATCTTTCTCAGAGCTTGTCAAGTTTTTGATCTTGGAACCAAATGGGAAAGAAGTTCCAATTGAAAAACCATAACTCTTCGGCAAGTCATAGGTCGCAAGGCCATACAAAAACACGGGTCGCTGTATATGGGCAGAGTCCTGGGCGGCTAGTGTTATAGAAAATAATAGGCAGATAGATGGGAGCACGGATTTCATCGAGTTGCAAAATTTCTCAAATCATTGGTTAATGTCAAGTGCATTAACCAGTTTTGGTAGTTTTTCTAAGTTCTTTTACGCGCACGCGGAGGTTGACCACCATTGCCCGGAATATAAATTGTTAACTTTAGTTTCATCGACTTGCTCAAGTAGACAACTTTATTCTCCTAAAACTTAAAAGAGATCGCATGACGAGAATTGTTGGGTCGCTTTTACTCATGCTTACCAATATTTGTTTTACAGCGAATGCGCAATCAAGAAAACTCATCATTGATTGCGATCCGGGCATTGATGACGCGACTGCCCTCATCTTAGCAATGCAGTATCCTGGATTTGAAATTCTGGGCATCACGAGCGTTTTTGGCAATGCCTATGTAGAACAGGCCACAAATAATGCCTTGCGTGTTGTTGAACTGTCGGGGAGAAATATTCCGGTTTATAAAGGAGCGGAAAAGCCTTTGAGCATTCCCATCGAGACACCTCCGGATTTTATTCATGGAAAGGACGGCTTGGGAAATACTAATCAACCAGAGCCCAGGTTGTCGTATCAAAAAAAATCCGCGGCCGAATTTATTGTTGACATCACCAAAAAGTATCCGGGCCAGGTAACCATCCTGGCTGTTGGCAGGCTTACCAATCTTGCTGAAGCGATAAAGTTAGATTCCAGCCTTATCAAAAATGTCAAGGAGGTAGTTATAATGGGAGGTGCATTGCGTGTTCCCGGTAATGCAACACCGGTTGGCGATGCGAATATCCGTGGCGATCATCTTGCGGAGGACATTGTTTTTACTGCACCATGGAAAGTTACCATGATAGGTCT
>VBAQ01000097.1:0-546 GCA_005883765.1 Bacteroidota bacterium | reverse complement strand
AGTTTATTTTTTCGATCACCAGGTTATATCTGGCGTTTCACAAGAACGTGAATCATGTCAAAGGCGGCTTTTATGTTCACGATCCATCTGCAGTGATGTATTTAATAGATTCGAGCCTTTTTAAAATGGTGAAGGGACCCGTGAGAGTAGCTACCGAAGGAATAGCGATTGGAGAAACGATCATGCCTGCATACGATTATCAATTGCAGATGCAGCCATGGGCCGGCAAACCGTTTGTAAATGCCGCGATCGATGTAGATGTGAAACGTTTTTTGAAAACATTTGAAACTGTGATTGAACAAAACTAGACTCAAGACCTAAGTCTTGGGTTTACTTCAGCTTTATGGAACTCGAAACAACCAGGCTAATATTAAGAGACTTTACAATTGATGACATTGAGAATTTATTTCTGCTTGATAGTGACGCCGTCGTGATGAAATATCTGGGGAGGCCGCCAGTGATTGATAAAAATGATGTCAGATCCGGAATCAAAAAGAAAATGCATTACAATAAAAATAATCCCGGTTTGGGCTTTTGGACAGTCAC
>VBAQ01000390.1:499-1967 GCA_005883765.1 Bacteroidota bacterium | reverse complement strand
ATTTTATCTTTAGTAACAACGGTCGGCTGCCGTCGCCGGCGGCGACGAATGGATGAAGTCCCCAACAGCACAAATGCGTGGACGTTGTGCGTCAGTTTGACAACTCGCAACATTCAAAAAGTGCTTTATTTTTAACTACTAATAACATATTGCATGAAAACAATACTTCAGTTATTAATCATTGCATTTTTTTCGACAAATGCTTATTCACAAGACATAACTGATACTACAGTTCTAAAGCAATCACTCGAGAAAGCGACTGCAGCAATTAGAAGTGCTTTTGAAAAAGGTGACGCAGTTTTAGTGGCACAATTACATAGCCCTAATGTCATAAAATATTTTGGTGGGAATAATGTAGTAATTGGTAGAGATGCGGTAGAAAAGGGTGCAAGAGAGTGGTTTCAAAATTCAAAAGTAGAATTTATTGAAAACACTGTTGAAAACACGGAATTTGTTGGAAAAATTGCAATACAGACATCAATTTTTTCAATCAAAACGACTCCGAAAGACGGAGGCAAACCTTCCACAGGAAGAGGACGCTCTATGGTAATTTATATTCAAGACAAAAATAGTCCAACCGGTTGGTTGACACTGCGTGAATTTGTACAAGAAGCACCACCTAAATAAAAATGACAAACTAAACTAAAATATTAAAAACCGAACGCACAACAAAAGTATTGCTGCAAGTGGGGCTTGACATTGGAGCAATCCGCTGCAAATCACTATCAGCAGCAGTTCCAGCGTGACGAATAAAGCCGAGCAAAAGTTTTTAACTTCATCAACAAAACAAAGCCAGGCTGCAGCACCGGGCTGGACGTTATAAAATTCCCCACCTGCAGCAATACCTAACGTTACCGGCTATGCTATTCGACACTATGCTAATTAAAATCAATCGACAAGACTGCTTAAATAGATATCAGACCTTTCCTTTACGCAGCTATAATTCTGAGAGAGATGAGGAAGAGTTTTTCTACCCGAAAGTTTTCAAGAGTTACATCTTGACAATTCCTTCCAAATCTTTTAAAGGGCACATCAAGACGTTAGGCATAGAGTTAAGCAAACTAACAAAGGAGTTGGGTTATGACACTCTAATATTTCTGGGCGACACAGAAACAGATTGGCTTTACCAAGACAACGATTACAAACCCGTAAAAGAAGCACGACAATATTTAATGGACAACAAAATTGGCAAACGTTTCAATGGAGCCTTGCAGGTTGACAATTTAGAGTTGGCGACATTTATCAAACATCTTGCTTGGTTAACTCGCTGCAATGCCGCATTACCGTCTATGCATTTCACAGACACAAAGCAAAATATTATCGGCAACATTTGTAAATACGGCAATCTGCATATTGACACATTAAACAAAAAGACCGACAGACTTTTAAACATTTTTATTGACAATAGTCTTTTCAAATACTTGGACGGAAATAATTATTACAATCAATTCGGAAAAACAAGTGCAAT
>VBAQ01000390.1:0-492 GCA_005883765.1 Bacteroidota bacterium | reverse complement strand
GTGCAATTGCTGGCAGACAAACTGTATTGTGACAAAAAGCACAAGCCGGTAACATTGCATTTGTGCAATTGGGGCTGATGACTCCAGTGTTTCAACTTTCGGTTCGCTGCTCAGCTTTTGTCCCAGCTTGATATTTACTATTAAGCAACAGAATAAATTTTTATCTTTAGTGACAACGTTCAGCTGCCGTCGCCGGGGGCGACGAATATAAAATGCCCCAACAGCACAAATGCGCCAACGCTAGCGGTTATTTTCTTCGACCTTACCATGACAGAACTTTACATATTCGACAGCAAAATTGAGAGTATCTTCCAACTTTTAGGACAAAAAGAAAATGACATTTCATACAGTGTTGGATACTCCTTTGCTAGCTGCCGACAACTCCTTGACAGCTTTTTGCGACACATAAATATTAAACCCTCGCAGCCAGACAAAATAAAAATCAAATTGCAGACTCATGAAAAGGACAAAGGATTTACTGACTTTGAAATT
>VBAQ01000007.1 GCA_005883765.1 Bacteroidota bacterium | reverse complement strand
TCGTCCGCTGCTATCCGAAATAGTGCTGGATTTCTGTAAAGAATCTTTCAAGCTTATAAGACTTAGAGTGGCCCCGCGAAGAGGCTTGTTCTCATTGAGGTCCAGCAATCTTCCTTTTACAGTCTGCGCGTGCGTTCGAGCACTCATCATCAACAAAATGGCAACCAATAACTTTATCCTTGGCATAAAGAAATATTACAATGATTAGACGATGTCATCGAAGCAAACCTTCGAAACACTCAAAAAATACTGCCAGAATGAATTATTGTAGTCATGCCACGAGAATGACGAGCAGCTCTTGGACTCGAATGACAACACAATTTCCATGGAGAATTTGCAGAAGAGGCACGTGCTTAAGTTCGAAGTAAAAATTCCTTTAAAGCATGAAGAAACGATTAATAACCGCGAAAGTTTAACCAGCCTACCTCCCGGTATGTAGAAATAATGCAGGTTGGTATAGAAATTTCTTAATACTTCCCAAAAACGTTGTTTTCCAAATTCGGATTATATTGCACCTCCTTAAAAGGAAATGAATGGAGTATAGCAAAATAGTTTCTGTCACCGGGCTACCTGGTCTGTATGAATTAATTAATACCAAAAGCGATGGGGCGATCATTCGATCTTTGGATGATAAAACCACAAAATTTGCGTCCAGCCGCATCCATAATTTTTCCCACCTGGAAAGCATCGAAATATTCACCGTTGGCGAAAATGTAAACCTCGTCGATGTGTTCCAGGCTATGGAAAAGGCTGGTGGCTCATTGCCTGACACAAAAGATGAAGGAGCTATCAAAAAATATTTTCAAAAAGTTTTTCCTGATATCGATTTTGAAAGAGTGTACAACAGTGATCTGAAAAAAATGATAAAATGGTATGACGTGCTCTCGCAACATAATGTTGAATTAAAACTTTCGGAACCCGAACCTGAGGAGGAGACAAAAACCGAGAAAGAAGAAGAGGAAACTGTAAAAGAAACAGAAAAAAAGAAAACTGCCAAACCCGCACAATCTGAAAAGCCGAAACCCGCTGCGAAGAAAACAACAAAGGAGAAAGAGGATGAGAAGCCAAAAGCTTCGAAAGCTGCAAAGCCTGCAAAAAAAACTACAAAGAAGAAAAAGAAATAGAAATTTATTCTTACCAATAAGCTGCCATGTTAAAAACAGGCGGCTTATTTTTTAAAATCACTTTATGAATTATACGGCAAATATCAGCACCCCTGAGAGGCAATTCCTGCCTAAAACATTTGAGATTACTGATTGGAAAAGTCTTGAACCTTACTTTAAAGATCTTTTAGACAGGGAAATCCCATCAAAACAAGACCTGGTAAAATGGATGAAAGATGCGAGCGAACTGGAAGCTGTTGTAAGTGAAGATGCAAATTGGCGCCAAATACGCATGACGTGTGACACTGAAAACAAAGAGTTGGAAAAGGCTTTTACATTTTTCATGATGGAGATTCAGCCGCATATTCAATCTTATGCTGATAAATTGAACAGAAAGCTCCTGGAAAATCCTTTCACCAGGGAATTGAATGCCGATAAATATTTTACTTTTCTTCGGAACATAAGGAAGAGCATTGAACTTTTTCGGGAAGAAAATCTTCCGTTGATCTCTGAACTATCGGTCATGGCTCAGCAGTATGGCGTGATTGCCGGCAAGATGACGGTGCAGGTTGACGGCCGGGAGTACACCTTACAACAAGCAGCAAAATTTCTGGAGAACCCGGACAGAGATTTACGTGAAGCGGTATACCGCCAGATCAGTGAACGACGGCTCAAGGATAAAGAAGAATTGAACAAGCTTTTCACCTCTCTGGTGCAAAGGCGCAACCGGGTTGCTCTGAACGCGGGCTTTCCCACCTATAGCGAATATCGGTTCAAAGAGCTTGGCCGCTTTGACTACACAAGAGAGGATAGTTTTCAATTTCATGAGGCAGTAAAGCAACATGTAATGCCCCTCGTAAATGAGATCTATGAAAAAAAGAAAAAGAAATTGAATGTCGATTCCCTTCGTCCATGGGATCTGGATGCGGAACCGGAGGGGATTGCGCCTCTGACTCCATTCAAAACAGGAGATGAGCTGCTGCAAAAAACACTTCAATGCCTCGATGAGATCAATCCTTTTTTTGCCGACTGCCTGAAGCAAATGCAGAAAATGCACCGGCTCGATCTTGAGAGTCGTAAGGGAAAAGCGCCGGGTGGGTATAATTGCCCTCTCCCCGAAACCGGTGCGCCCTTCATTTTTATGAACGCTGCCGGCCAAATGGGGGATGTTACAACGATCATTCACGAGGGAGGTCATGCCGTCCATTCTTTCCTCACGCACTCATTAGAGCTCACCGGATTCAAAGATTATCCAATGGAAATTGCGGAAGTGGCAAGCATGAGTATGGAATTATTCAGCATGGATTATTGGGATGCTTTTTTTACCAACAAGGAAGAACTAAAACGAGCCAAAGAATATCAGCTCGAAAGAGTGATCACGATTTTCCCATGGATCGCGACCATAGATAAATTTCAACATTGGGTATACGAAAATCCAAATCACTCTGAGCAGCAAAAGGCCTCGTCATGGGTGAACATCTTAAATGAATTTTCTTCGCCCGTGATTGATTTCACCGGTCTTGACGAATACCGGAAATATAGCTGGCAGAGACAGTTGCACCTCTACGAGGTCCCATTCTACTATATTGAGTATGGCATTGCCCAATTAGGTGCGATCGGCTTGTGGATGCAATTCAAAAAAAACAAACAGGCGGCTTTGAACAATTATATCCACGCGCTGAGCCTGGGTGGAACAAAAACATTGCCTCAACTTTTTGAAGCGGCCGAATTAAAATTTGATCTTTCCCCGGCCCATGTGAGCAACCTAATGTCATTTGTGCACGATCAAATGAAGAACCTATAAAAATCCCGTGAAAGTGGTATGACCTAAGTTCGAAAATATGAAGTCATGATAGTATTTTTGATCTGACAAAACACTTAAAAAAAGACATTATAAAGATAGCTACTAATCAGAGCCTTAACCTTAGTCCCATTGTTTCTACACTGGGGCTGTTTATTTTTTTTACTGTTTGCAATCATTACAAATTCCTTTCACAACAACTTCCGTTTCGCTTGAAATAAATCCCTTGGGCAATCTTACTTCAGGAACCGATACGTCCTCAAGACAAAGAGTACTGCCGCATTTAATGCAAATGAAATGGATGTGGTTATCGTGATGATGGCCCTCCCTGCAATTATCCTTGCATAGTGCATAACGAACAGAGTTGTCTGTTGTAGGAATCGTATGAATAATTCCCTTGTCAACAAAAGTCTGCAACGTGCGATACACTGTAACCCGATCAAACTTTTCACCCGCTTTTCGTTCTATATCGCCGTGCGCTAAGGCACCATGCATGGTAAGAAAAAGATTTAATATTTTTTTCCGGCTTTCCGTAACGCTCAGGCTGTTGCGTCGCAGAATATCGTCAACCTGGGTAACCATAAAACTTAGTTTACAAATCAGAGTTTATAATTGTAGTCACTCTTCTTTAAGCAGCCTTTCAGCGTCTTTTATTAACTGCTCAATCTCTGCCTGTCTGAGGCCGTCATAAATTTTTACAACTTCACCCTTTTTATTTACCAATGCCAGGAATTGCGTATGCAAAAAATCATCTTCGATATTCACCACGTTATTGTTAGGATCATCAATCCTGTAGCTTAGTCTGGCCTGTCGGTATAAACTATCTTTTCTGCCTGTTAAAAAAATCCAGTTCGAATTGGTTACACCCATCGAATCCGCATATCTCTTCAACCTTTGTGCGGAGTCTGTATTTGGGTCGGAAGTATGCGACAAGATCAAAAAGTCGTTTTCATTCTTAAAGTGTTCGTATACTTTCTTAACCTCATTATTCATTCGCGGGCAAACAGTTTTACAAGTAGTAAAAAAATAATTAGCCAGGTACACTTTGCCCTTAACATCTTTTTCAGTAACTATTTTTCCATCCTGGTCCGTAAAGGAGAAGGGTTGTACGTAACTGATGGGTGGTAACTTCGATTTGCTAAATCCAGGAATTACATTGATCAGAACGGCATAAAATGCAACTACAAGTACGGAAAAAAAAATGATATAAAATATAGTTTTTCTGCTCATAGAAAAGTTCAATGGCAAAGTTAGTTTCGGCCATGTGAAATGTTGAAAGAGAAACGTTGCAAAAATATATTTTGCAACTCAGTTGCGCCGGAATATATTTGCAGTTCTCATGAAACTACAGGTAAATTTGGATGTATTAGGAGTAGCCACATCGGTTGCGTGTGCGGTCCATTGTGCTTTGTTACCGCTTATTCTTACCAGTCTTCCACTTTTCGGCGTCAATATAGTTCACAATAATTTATTTGAAGCAGGAATGATCAGTCTTGCTTTTATAATAGGTTCGTTGGCACTTTATCATGGATTTAAGAGACATCACCATCGGGTTTTACCTATACTGTTGTTTTCTGCCGGTTTCATCTTTCTTGTGTCAAAGGAAATTTTTATTGCTTATGAGCTTTGGCTTCTAATCCCTGCAGTCGCATTTATTCTTTCCGGTCATTTCTTTAACTATCGCTTGTGCCGCAAAGCCAATCATTGCCACTCTACAGATTGCGACCACTAAGAATTTCCTAGTGCTGGCGCCATTGGACCTTACTTGACTGCGCGGGTGGGTGTCTCAACTTTTTTACAATTTTTGCCTCGTAAAAACATCTGTATGAAAAAAATCTGTTTCCTACTCACACTGTTCATCTCTGCTGTTTCCTTTTCACAAATAAACTCCAGCCCGGGAGCAGGCGGCGATGAAATCGCGATCCGCAAGATCCTGGATGAGCAGACCCAGGCGTGGAATCGTGGCGACCTGGAAAATTTTATGCAAGGTTATTGGAAAAATGATTCTCTCATGTTTATCGGTAAATCAGGAATAAATTGGGGATGGAAGGAAACAATGGCAAGGTACAAGAAAGGTTACCCCGATACTGCAGCAATGGGTAAACTGACTTTTGATATTCTCGTGGTAAAAAAACTTTCTGCAGAATATTACTATGTAGTGGGAAAATGGATGCTAGTGCGAAGCATTGGCGACCTAAGCGGCTATTACAATTTACTTTTTAAAAAAATCAGTGGGATGTGGGTCATTGTAGCTGACCATAGTAGCTAGTTATTTTTTCCATAAGCGATAATAGTAATAGAGGAGTGCAACCAGGCTCAAAACAAACCAGGTAAAAAAAAGAATATTAAAAATTGACAGTCGGTCCTCAATGATCGCATAGCCCCAGTACAATCCTCCAAGAACATTCAGTGTTAACCAAAGCAGACCGAAACAAAGAGAATTAAGAACTTTAAACAAATATTTTTTTGCTTCCGGTTCCATTCCCTGTGGCATATGGCACAATTGATATAAGCAAGGTACTAATTACTTAATAAGCAATTGGCTGAACATGGCTGAGTCGCCGCTGAATACATCGAAGTCAACCGGGGATGAGACTCCGTTCACCCTGCCATTATCATTGTGTTGCCAGAAAAGCCAATCCCTTTTTATACGCGGCTGTCGTGGTTGGTAGTAGTGGGCAACCCATAGGGGGTAATCATCGAAATCACTCCCTAGATTTTGCTTGTAAAAATCAATATTTGTGTAGATGATCGGCTTCACGTTGTAATTTGCTCCAACAATATCCAGCCACTCCTTCACCTCATTTTTTATCACGTCCCTGGAGACGCCATAAGTTTGTTCGATATCGAGGACGGGCGGGAGATCACCTGTTTTCAGGTCAACTGCTTTAATAAAATTTTCTGCTTGCATTCGTCCATCTTTGGTAGGCAGAAAAAAATGATATGCGCCTCTTATCATTCCCGCATCCTTTGATCGTTTCCAGTTTCTGCGAAATTGAGGATCGGTATTGACAATACCTTCCGTTGCTTTAATAAAAACGAACCCAAGTCTGATTTTCTTTACCTGCATGGCCTTCACTGCGTCCCAGGCGATCAGCTGCTGGTACCTGGAAACATCAATGCCATGGATAGGATATTCTTCGGGAATTGAAATACCGAATTCCGCGTACCTGACAAATCTTGCTTTTCCATATAACCACCATTGATAGCCAATATACCCCGCAAGAATCGCTAAAGCAGCTAAGGAAACAAAAAAGACAAAACGAATGCGGCGTTTTTTTTTGCGCGAAGCCATGAAAGTAGAACCACCTAATTATGTATGGCAAATATAAACGCTGTGCTTAAGGTCAAAGCGTTAATTCAAAAAAAATAAAATAAAACAATTGGAACAGATGACTTACGAAAACATTCCCGCATTCTGCACTCAACTCGTCGATCGCCGGATCATTAACAAGATTTTGGTAAATTACTGAATTGAAATCTGCATATTTGATCTTTAACAGCCAAAATCTTCATTATGAAACCAATTATCTTTTTATTGACAATCTCGCTGGTTTTATTTTCCTGTGTCAGTTCGAAAAAATATAAAGAATCATTGTCACGGTACGATGAGCTGAATACAAAATTGACTGCTGTGCAGGGTGATCTGACCAATTGCAACAGCGACAAAAATACGTTAACACACCAGCGCGATGATTTGCAAAATCAGAATGCAAATCTGAACAGTAAAATTGCTGATCTCAATAAGCAAATTGATTTTCTGAAAGAAAACAATACCACTGTTTTGAGACAGTTACAGGATCTATCTGTCCTTTCTTCTTCGCAAGCCGAAAGCATAAAAAAGTCGCTGGACAATATAGGCGCCAAAGATATTTACATCAAAGACCTTCAATCAGCCTTGGCCCGCAAGGATTCATTGAACATGGCCTTAGTGATGAACCTGAAAGGAGCCATTGGAAACCTGGATGACAAAGACATTAACATAAAAGTTGATAAAGGCGTTGTGTATATAGATATATCCGATAAACTTTTGTTCGCGACTGGGCGCTACGAAGTCACAAAAAATGCTAAGCAAGTACTAGGAAAAGTGGCGCAAGTTTTAAAAAATCAACCCGACATCGAGTTCATGGTGGAAGGTCATACCGATAACGTTCCATATCATAATGGTATTCTTCTTGACAACTGGGACCTCAGCGTAAAAAGGGCCACAGCTGTTGTCCGCATTCTTCAAAATGAATATGGTCTTGATCCCACCAAGATCGCTGCTGCAGGTCGAGGCGAATATAAACCGCTTACGACAAATAATGATGCCGAAGGCCGTGCCGCCAATCGCAGAACAAGAATTGTTATTTTACCCCAATTGGACCAGTTCTTTAAATTGTTGGAACCTAAAAAAAGCTAGATTTCAAAATCAAGAAAGAAAACCATCCCGTTTGGGGTGGTTTTTTGTTTTTAAAGGAAATTGTTTAACAAGCAAAGCTTGATAATAAAAGATATTTTTGCAGCGCAATTGAATATCCATGAGCAAAATAAAAATAGGGCTCGTGCAAATGAGCTGCACGAGCAACAAGGATGAAAACCTGGCAAAAGCAATTGGCAAAGTCAGGGAATGCGCAGCGAAAGGCGCGCAAATTATTTGCTTGCAGGAGTTATTCACCTCCCTGTATTTCTGTGATGAAGAAAATTATGACAACTTCAAACTGGCAGAACCCGTGCCCGGTCCTTCCTCAGAAGCGCTTTGCAAAGTAGCGGAAGAAGCGGGAGTCGTTACTATCGCTTCATTGTTTGAGAAAAGAACGCACGGAATTTATCACAATACAACGGTAGTGATCGATGCAGATGGCAGTTATCTTGGCAAGTATCGCAAAATGCACATTCCCGATGACCCTTCCTATTATGAAAAATTTTATTTTACTCCAGGCGATCTTGGTTACAAAGTTTTCAAAACAAGGTTTGCCAATATTGGAGTTTTGATTTGTTGGGATCAATGGTACCCGGAAGCAGCACGGATTACTTCTTTGCTGGGCGCAGAGATCTTGTTTTATCCGACCGCCATTGGTTGGGCGACATCGCAGGATGAAGCGACGAACAAGGAACAGTACAATGCGTGGCAGACCATTCAATGCAGTCACGCAGTTGCTAACGGAGTGCATGTTGTGAGCGTAAACCGTGTGGGCTTTGAACAAAATGGCAAGATGAAATTCTGGGGCGGCTCATTTGTTTCTAACCCATTTGGAACTATACTTACACAAGCCTCGCATGAAAAGGAGGAAGTAATTGTCCAGGAAATTGATACAGATAAAACAGATAGCTATCGCACACACTGGCCATTTCTCCGTGATCGCCGGATAGATTCCTATCAACCAATTACAGAAAGATTCATTGATACTCCTAACCCCTAAAGGGGAATTAAGTTTTTAATTTCCACCAGCAATAATATTGGTAAGATGAATTTGGCAAGAAAGAAAAACTTTTCAAATAGCTCCCCTTTAGGGGATGGGGGTATTACTACTCCCAAACAACTTGGCTATCGTTTTCCCGCCGAATATGAGCCGCATGCGGCTACCTGGTTGAGCTGGCCCCACAAAGAAGCAAGTTGGCCGGGGAAAATTCATACCATTTACTCTTATTATTGTCAATTTATAAAAGAGCTCACTGAGTGTGAAAAAGTTTGCATCAATGTAAACGATGAGGCAATGAAAAATTTTGCGATCGGGCATCTGCAAATCGTTGGAGTTGATCTGGCCAGAATTGAATTCTTTTTTCATCCGACAAATGATGCCTGGTGCCGCGATCATGGTCCAGCTTTTTTAATAAATCCAAAGGCCGAACACAAGAAGATCATTGTTGATTGGAATTATAATGCCTGGGGAAATAAATATCCTCCCTTTGATCTCGACGATGTGATCCCCACTTTAATTGCGAACCATTATGATATTCCCGTCTATCACCCGGGAATTATTATGGAAGGTGGTTCTGTTGAGTTTAACGGCAAGGGAACTGTGATCACATCTACAGTTTGTTTATTAAATGAAAATAGGAATCCCGATCTTGCGCAGGAACAAATAGAAAATTACCTAAAGAATTATTACGGCATTGACCAAATACTGTGGGTGTGCGAAGGAATTGTTGGCGATGATACGGATGGCCACATCGACGATACGGTTCGATTCGTGAATGAAGACACGGTGCTGACAGTTGTAGAAGAAAATAAAAATGACGGGAACTATAAATTATTGCAGAGAAATTTGAGAGATCTTAAACAAATGCGTTTACTGAATGGCAAACAACTGAACATCGTAGAGTTACCGATGCCTGACGAGGTCATTTATGAAGATCAGCGACTGCCAGCTTCCTATGCAAATTTCTATATTGCCAATCATGCAGTAATTGTTCCTACTTATCGATGCAACAAAGACGATAAGGCACTTGATATTATTCAGCATTGTTTCCCTGGAAGAAAAGTAGTTGGCATTGACTCCACGGAAATTATCTGGGGATTGGGAAGCTTCCATTGTCTTAGTCAACAGGAACCTTCTGTGTAAACTTTTTGAGAAATTTCCTCAAGGTAAGGGCATTATCTATTCCATAGCCAAACCAGTCATTATTGAAGAAGATCCACACATTGTGACCCTGCTGTAACCACTTTGCAAACATTCTGGCATAGTGCTTCAGCGTCGCATCATCATATTTGGTGTTGTACAATGACCCGGGCCCGTGAAACCGGAAATAAATATTTTCTGACGTTACAACTTCGGCATAAGGAAAATGATTCCCTGAATGAGAAATAACAAAGGCAATATTATATTTCGCCATTAGGGAATAACTATTTTCTGTCATCCAGGTATTGTCGCGGACTTCCATAGCAAATTCATAAGTAGAGTATTTTTCTTTTAACAGCTTGTAAAAATGTTCGGTCACATCATAATCAAAAGGCACAACTTTGGGTAATTGTATTAAAACTGGCCCCAGTTGTTTTTTCATAGGTTCGAAAATTCTAAAGAATCGTTCAAGCGGTTCATCCGGATCCTTTAACCGCTTCATATGAGTCAGGTAACGACTCATCTTAGGACAGAACAAGAAATTCTTTGGCACTTTATTTACCCAATTGATGACTGTTTGTTGTGGTGGCAGTCGATAAAAACTGCTATTTATCTCTGTACAGTCGAAAGTTTTTGCATAGTATGTCAACCAATCACTGGATTTCAATTTTTTGGGATAAAAGACTTCGACCCAATCTTTATAACTCCAGCCTGAAGTGCCGATATGGAATTTTTCAGATGTCACAATAATCTTTAAACCAAATTTGAGCCACATCATAAGTGTTGAATAGAATTGTTACGGTTAAGGAGCGATGACAATAAATGCCGCGCTGTTGACTGTGAAACTTGTCAAATGTAACGACGGCGGCGTCGACAAGCGACGTCTGCCATGACCAAAGAGGTTGAATGGACGCGTGTGCCAACAACTTCAAGAATTTTCATAGTCGCTGTGCTATCCTAAATTCGCAGTCTTTGGGCATGAATTGCTTAACTTTAACACAAGAACTAAGGAATGGCGACGATTATTGATATAAAATTGCCAAAGGCGCTTGCCACAGCTTTAAGAATCCCGCAAAACGACCCTCAACGACAGCAACTTCGCGTCTTGAAAAAATTGCTCAGGAAAGCCCGCTTTACCGAGTTTGGCCAACACTATCTATTTGATGAGATCTTGTTCAGCAGCAACATTCGCCAGACTTTCCAGGAATTGGTTCCGGTTCATGATTACAACAAAATTTACGGTCGATGGTGGAAAAAGATGCTTGACGGCGTGCCTGATGTAACGTGGCCGGGAAAAATAAAATACTATGCATTAAGCTCGGGCACTTCCGAAGCGGCCAGCAAATACATTCCGGTAACCAGGGATATGCTGCGCAGCAACACGATTAATTATGTACGGCAGCTCATTAGTTTATTTAGTTATGAAAAGTTGCCACGGAACGCCGTAACGAAAGGGTTTTTGATGATTGGTGGATCAACTGATTTTCAAAAAGGTAAAGCTGGCTGGTACGCCGGCGACCTGAGTGGGATACTCGCGAAAAAAAGACCTTTCTGGTTTCAAAGTTTTTATAGACCTGGCGGCCGAATCGCTGCAATTAAAGATTGGAATCAAAAACTAAATGAGATCGTAGAACATGCAAAGGAATGGGACATCGGTTATGTAGTTGGCGTGCCCGCCTGGTGTCAAATGTGTATGGAAATGGTGGTAGAACACTATGGGGTAAACAATATTCACGATGTATGGCCCAACTTTGGGTTTTTTGTGCACGGCGGAGTTGCATTTGAGCCATACAAAAAAGGTTTTGAGAAATTGTTGGGCAAACCGATCGTCTACATAGAAAACTATTTATCAAGCGAAGGATTTATTGGCTACAAGGATCGTGAGAATGCCAAAGGCATGAGATTGATATTAAATAATAATATCTACTTGGAATTTGTTCCATTCGATAATAAAAATTTTGACATCGATGGAAAGATGGCGGAAAATCCGACGGCATTAATGATCCACGAGGTTGAAGAAAATACAGATTATGCTTTACTCATAAGCACCAATGCGGGTGCGTGGCGTTATTTGCTTGGTGACACCATCCGATTTGTAGACAAGGAAAGAGCTGAGGTTGTGATCACCGGAAGAACAAGGCATTTTTTGAGCCTGGTGGGTGAGCATTTAAGTGTTGACAACATGAATAAAGCCGTTGAGGTTGTTAGCGACGAAATGAATATAAGCATTCCCGAGTTTACAGTAGTGGGCTTTCCGTATAAAAATCTTTTCGCACACAAGTGGTATGTGGCATGTAATGATCACGTAGATGCGAATGAGTTGATCAGAAAAATTGACCAAACGATCTGTACATTGAATGATGATTATGCCGTTGAGAGAGCCAGTGCTCTAAAAGAGGTTTTTGTTGAAGTATTGCCCGAAGAAAAATTCTTGCAGTTTATGGCGGAGAAGGGAAAGCTTGGGAGCCAGCATAAGTTTCCCAGGGTGCTCAAGGGGAAGATGTTGGATGATTGGAACAAGTTTTTGACAAACGGGAAACTTGAGGCAGCGCACAAAACATAAATATTACTCAAAACGCTTTTGCGATGGGCATTTGAGCCAGGTGTGAATTTTTTCAGTCAAAATTTTTGTTGAGCTCCAACAGATTGCGAGGGTGTGATAAAAAATTATTTCCTCAATTTTTTGTAATCAATCTTCTTTCAGCCTATCTTTGCGACCCCAATTTTAAGGAAAATGAACCCAGGTTCATTTCGGCATTGGGCAGCGTGTTGAGGGATGGCTCAACCGCTATTTTTAAATCTCAAAGAATTCTTACATGACCAAATTACATTTTACAACTAAGCATGCGAATGCGGCTACCGTACAACATGACTGGTATGTTGTGGACGGTACCAATCAAACCGTAGGACGTATGTGTGCAAAAATTGCTGCAGTCCTTCGTGGCAAGAACAAAGCATACTACACTCCTCACGTTGACTGTGGCGATTATGTGATCGTTACTAACTGCGACAAAGTGGTTTTTACGGGCAACAAACTCGATGAAAAGATCTATGATACATTCAGTGGTTATCCGGGGGGCCGTAAAGAGGAAACAGCCAGAAGTTTAATGAGACGCCGTCCCGAGGCAGTGATCGAAAGAGCTGTAAAAGGGATGCTCCCAAAAAACAGGCTCGGTCGCAAAATCGTCAAAAAATTATTCGTCTATGCAAGTGCGGAGCATCCACATCTTGCACAGCAGCCGAAAGAATTAAAATTTTAAACAGTGATGAGTTGCGGGCAATTTGGCGCCGACGCTCAGATTAAAAAGCAAATAAATGGAAAAACAGAGAACCGGTGTTGGTCGTCGTAAAGAAGCTGTGACAAGAGTATTCGTTTCAAAAGGAGACGGTAAGATCACAGTGAATGATAAAGACTACAAACACTATTTTTCGCTGGTGTATTTACAAAACCAGGTGGAGCGTCCGTTAAGAACCATTGACGCTTTAAACAAGTTTGATGTAAAGATCAGCGCCTCCGGCGGTGGTTTTAAAGGTCAGGCCGAGGCGGCAATGCTGGGTATCGCCCGCGTGCTGGTTGATATGAATGCTGAATTTCGACCGGCATTAAAGGCTGCTGGTTTGCTAAAACGTGATCCGCGGTCTGTTGAACGGAAGAAATTTGGTCACAAAAAAGCAAGAAAGAGCTTCCAGTTCAGCAAACGCTAATCTCATTCGCTGAGCCAAAAAAATTTTAAAAATATATAACACCAAGAAATGGAAAATAACCCTTCGCTTCAACAACAACTTTTAGAAGCTGGTGTGCATTTTGGCCACCTGCGCAAGAAGTGGAATCCAAAAATGCTTCCTTACATTTTTGCAGAAAAAAAGGGGATTCATATCATTGACCTGAACAAAACGGTTGAATCTCTGCAAGAAACTGCCGCTGTGATGAAACAAATTGCCCGCGGTGGCAAAAAGATTTTGTTTGTGGGTACGAAAAAGCAGGCAAAGGATATTGTGAATGAGTGCGCCCGCAGAGTAAACATGCCCTTTGTAACCGAGCGCTGGCTGGGAGGGATGCTCACTAACTTCAACACTGTTCGTAAAAGTGTAAAGAAAATGCAGAGCATTGAAAAAATGCTGGGTGATGGAACCTTTGACAGCATCACAAAAAAAGAGCGTTTGACGTTGAGCCGTGATAAAGAAAAGATGGAAAAAGTTTTAGGCGGTATTGCTCAACTCGGCCGCATTCCCGCTGCGCTTTTTATTGTTGATATCGGGCATGAGCACATTGCGTTGGCTGAAGCAAAGCGTCTAGGCATAACAACCTTTGGGGTAGTGGATACCAATTGCGATCCTAATAAAGTTGATTTTCCGGTTCCTGCCAATGATGATGCAACAAAATCAATTGCCATTATAACCAACTATCTAACCGCAGCTATTGCAGAAGGCCTGGCTGAGCGACAGGCTGCAAAGGAGGAAGAAGCAGAGGAAACCGTAACAGCTGACGAAAATGAAAAGAAGGCCGCAAAATTACTCGCCGAAGCAGAGTCTGAAGGAGGTCGCGGCGCAAGACCGAGAACTGGCGGACCTGGTGCGGGTGGCCAAAGGCGCCGAACTCCAAGTGGTGGTGGCGGCCAAAGGGGCGGAGGAAGAAGATAGTACTACACATTTCCGAGCGAGCGGCAGAAACAAAACATTTACTAATTAAAAAAAAATTTAGGACCGCCAGTCGGCGGATTTAGAATATGAGTACAGTAACAATCAGTGCACAGGATATTAATAAGCTGCGCCAAATGACGGGAGCGGGAATGATGGATTGTCGCAAGGCGCTGACAGAAACCAATGGGGATTTCGAAGCAGCTATTGACTGGCTACGCAAACAGGGCCAAAAAGTAGCGGCTAAGCGTAGCGATCGTGAGGCAAAAGAAGGAGTAGTGATTGCAAAAACGACCCCGGACAATAGGACAGGTATAGTTGTTTGCGTAAGCTGCGAGACAGATTTCGTAAGCAAGAACGCGGATTTTGTAGCATTCGCACAGACAATTGCTGACGCAGCGATCAACAACAATGCAAAAACTATTGATGAGCTAAATAATTCAACCGCGAACGGCTCCAGGGTTTCTGATCTTGTAAATGATAAGCTTGCATCCATTGGCGAAAAGATTGGCATCACAAAATTTGAGCGGGTAGATGCTCCTTACGTAGCTTCTTACATTCACGGTGCCTATCGAATCGGCGTACTCGTTGGGCTAAGTAAAGAAGCAGCCGACGCCGGAAAAGATGTGGCTATGCAAATTGCTGCACTAAACCCGGTAGCAGTAGATGCGGAAAATGTGCCTGTCGATGTGATCACCCGAGAGAAAGATATTGCACTGGAACAACTAAAAAATGATCCGAAGATGGCGGGAAAACCTACTGACATGCTTGACAAGATCGCCGCCGGTAAACTCAATGCTTTTTTTAAAGAACAAACGCTGTTGCAACAGGCCTTTGTGAAGGAAAGCAGTAAAACAGTCGCGGACTATTTGAAGAGTGTAAACCCTGATCTAAAAGTGACTGAATTCAAAAGGGTAGCCTTAGGATAATTCGGCACTATAATAAATAATAAAAGCTGGGGAGCGTCGGGCTCCCTTTTTTATTTCGTCATTAAAACCTGAAGGGTCAATTGCGCAGTAGGTCTTGAGTCGTAGTTGAGGACAACTCTATTTTAGGTGTGACTTCAAGTGCTTCTTTAAATTCAACATCAACCCTGAGTGCTTTGAGACCTACCACTCCATGTAATTCCTCCAATTCAAGTTTTTCAATCCCCGATTTTAGTAATCCCTGGCTTTGAAGGAATTCGATAAATTCCTCGTACTCGACCGCTTCTTTTGGTTGCGTGTATACAATAGCAATTTTACCTGGCTGAGTAAGTCTTTCATTTGTTCCTTTGATACAAACTTTGTCAATTCTTTTTTTAATGATCTCATACCGGATGTTGTAAGCACCATCCACGTCAAATTTTCGCTCTGCGGTGCGAAAACTTATTGAGATAGGGATGCTATGTGCCAGTATAAGTTGCGTCGTTTGCATCAAGTTGGATAATTCAGACTCTAGTTTCTTCGTCAACCTGGCGGTCTTGGCTAACACAACCAATTGCCACATTTTTAAATTGCGCAGGTAGATGTCATTGAACTTGCGGCGGGGATAAATGGACTGCCCGATATAGATATTAAATTCGACTCCGTCGGTAACATAGCGTTCAAAATAGTGAGGATAGATGAGCTGGGCCGACGCCTGTTCTATGTCGACGAATTTCGAAACAACCTCATTGACCTTTGTAATGCTTTCCTCAAATTTTTTTCGATAATCGTAAATAAGGCCCGACTCTGCATCGAGCCGTGCAAAATATTCTTCAATTTCTTTTTTAACGGCGGGTTCAGTCTCCATTAAATGATTTAATATATATGCTACTTGCCCTTTCAGAAATTCATGGATGGTAATTTCCTCGTCTGATAGCAGTATATCGGATGCTGATGCGATGTATTTCTCAATTTTGAATTCTATTTCCTTCAATAATGGGAAATGTACTTTCTTCTGCACCTTGCGTACGATATTAGCCGCTGCATTTAGTTGTTCGATCAAATCAAACTGAATGGCATGAGACCTTTGTGTTGAGGAGTTGCGAATATCGATCGCGGCGTATAAAGGGTAAACATTCTCGAAACTTATACCTTCGATTTTCGCATCTTCGCCCTGTTGTTTTTTACTAATATAGCTCAATGCCACTTCGGTAAATTTCCATTCAACCGCGGGTTGTACGGCCGTAAATTTTTCTTTTATTACGTTATCGACCTGGTTGCTTAAGTTTTCGGCAGTTTTTTCGAGCGCCAGTGTAAACAATGGAATGGCTGACTCTATCCTTGCAATATGGCTGTTGTTCAGCTGTCCCGCCTCCTGGGCGACGATTTCCAGAACACCAATCAGTTCGTTATTGTGCTTCAGGGGGCAGAGTATCAAACTCCTGCAACCCGCTTCATAATAAAGATAGAGGTATTCTATTTCCTTCATCGCCTTCTCATCCACTGTTTCGAAGACAATGGGAGTATCAGAATCATAAAAAAGTCTCCGGCAACATTCCTTTACTTCATCTTTATCGTTCAATGCGGTAAAGTGTTTGTAAAGAAAGCTGTTTGTATTGTGTAATTGGGAAAATACATGGTGGCCTCCCAGTTTGAAGAACGGTGTGATCCCGATCTTGACATTTTTTTGTCCTAGGAGACTCTGCATGTGGGTCTGCAGTGTGGCATATATTGAAGCATCGGAGAATGCATCGATATCTAAAAGTGTGTTTTTAATTTCAGAGATTACTTCCGTTTGAGTAATGTCATTGATCCGGATTATTGCCAGCCCTTCGAAAATAAAATTTTTCAGCGGAAGTAATCGCTGGAGTTCAGTCAACCTCATTAACCGGTTTGTTCGTTTGCAAACAACATCAGCAGGAATTTCCGGAGTCGCACCGTCAACTGTCATCACGTCGATAAATCTTCCGTCAACCTTTACTTCCACGTATCTTTTTAAGCCAGTTGCAGGATCAACGACTGGGTAAATTGCCCGTGACGTTTGTGGCGTATCGTGATGGCCGTATTTTCTGAGTATCATCGAATAGGCGTGAAATAATTTTTCGCGAGCCAACATCGAAGCCGTTTCCTGATCCGGAACATTGATTTCTTGCGTGCCCTGCTTTAAGAAAGACTGTTGAAAAGATTTCGAGGTATAAATCGTTTTGAAATTAAACGGAAAAGAAACAGCATGATTTTCTTCGTCCAGCCCAGTAGGTGGAAAAACAATGGCGAGGAGCATTTCCACCAAGTCCCCGTGTTTTTTTACCAGGGAGTCGTCATGTTGTGGTTGCATTAGCTCCTGCAAGGACTCAAATCTGCTGATCAGATCGCCGTACAGCATTTGAGATCCGGGTTTGCAATCAGCCAGGATCTTCTTGAGCGAAGTGATCAGAGGCCGGAAAGAAAGCCTGCTGTTAAACATTGTATTGTCTAATTCAATGGCTTCAGTTGTCATCGCTTTTAATTTTTTGATTAGACCGCACAATTGCCTGGAAAAATTTGCCGATTCGAAGGCTATGTACGGGCGCAAAGTTAGAAAATCAGTCCCATAGGGAGACTAGTATCTATTTTGAGCAAAAAATGAGCAAGGTCTGAATTGGTGATCTGAGCAGGCCATATCGTCATATTTTTGCCTTGCCAATCGCCACTATGACCAATGAACGATTGGTTGGCAACACAACAAATGGCATTAGGCAATTAAAAAGCACAGATGAGCTCGGAAGAAATGACGAGCCCAGAACGAAGGCTTTGGCAGTTGTGTTGAGACAAATTGGTTTATTTCCACTTTCCACGGATAGACAACAAAAATTAAAGAGTTAAGATGACAACACATCCCAAACAGGAACAGGCCGCAGTCAATATGATTGCGTCGTCGGGCGAAGAGCGTCTCAACAAGCCTGTTTTTATCACAGGTGGATCAGGTTACATTGGTTCCCGACTCATTAAAAAATTATTGCGGAGAAACTATCACGTCATTGCATTGGTACGAAAGGGAAGTGAACACAAAATTCCTCCGGGAGCACAAATAGTAATAGGCAATCCTTTTGATTTAAGAACTTTCGCAGAAAACATTCCCACTGGTTCGATATTTATTCAATTACTCGGAGTATCCCATCCTTCACCCAAAAAAGCACGTTTGTTTGAGGAGATCGATCTGAAAAGCGTAAAGGCATCCGCGGATGCTGCCGCAAGAGTGGGTGTATCACATTTTATTTACGTAAGTGTCGTCATGTCGGAAACCCGTATTATGAAGGCGTACCAGGAGGTCAGAAAAAAAGGAGAGCAATATTGTTTGAGCAAAAATCTCAATTGCACATTTATTCGACCGTGGTATGTGCTTGGTCCCGGCCATTGGTGGCCTGTTTTGCTTTTACCTTTCTATGGAGTCGCTGAATTGTTTCCTTCACTCAGGCAAAAAGCCAGGGCCAAGGCTCTCGTTACCATTAATCAAATGCTTAACGTCCTGGTCAGCGCCGTTGAACAGTTCCCTGTGTCGAAGTCGGTTTTTGAAATCAGGGACATACGTCATGCTGGCGATAAATAAAAAGTATCTTCACGTAAAGTTGTGAATTATGGCTCCGGGTCGACCACAATCTGCCTTATTGTTCATGCCTGATATTAGTGGATTCACACAATTTGTAAACGAAACGGAAATATCGCACAGCCAGCACATCGTGCAAGAACTTTTAGAAATACTGATCGATAGTAACCATTTAAACTTAGAAATAAGCGAGGTAGAAGGCGATGCGATTTTCTTTTACAAGCTGGGAAGTAAGCCTGGTCTGCAAAGCTTGTTGCAGCAGGTTGAAGAAATGTTTACCCGCTTTCACTCACATTTAAAATTATACGAACACCAAAGGGTATGCCCTTGTGGCGCCTGTAAAAATGCTGCTGATCTCTCCTTAAAAATTATAGCGCATTTTGGTGAAGTAACCGGGATCTCCGTAAAAGACCACGACAAGCTTTTTGGCAAAGATGTTATATTAATTCACCGTTTGCTGAAAAACAACCTGAATAAAAAAGAATATGTTTTGTTCACTGATCGCCTGGTCGATGAAATGGATCGAAAAGATCTGCCAGCATGGTATCAACCACAACAGGCAAATGAACGATATGACCTGGGCGAAATTCAATTCTATTATTCTGACCTGTCAGATCTGCATAACGCGGTACGCGTTGCCCCGCCTGTGTTCAATTCTTCTGCAAAAACCTATGTAGCATTTTCAACAGAGGAAGTAATAGCCGCACCAATGGAAAAAATTTTCGAAACACTGCTCAACATGCAAGAGGCAGAAATGACGGGCGGCGAAAAGAAAACGGATCAGTCAGCAACCGATACGATAATAAAGATCGGAGCAAAACACCCCTGCCTGATAACGAGAAACAATGCCATAAATGTAACTGAGTCGGTAAAGGTAGAGCCAGAAAATATTGAGCTGGTTGAGATGAGTGTAAAAGGCATTGCGGGATATCGATATATCTTCAAAAAAATTTCTTCTGAGCAAACCCGGCTATCGGTTCAAATGTTGATAAAGAACAACCCGCTTTACAAAATGGTTTTTACCATTGCCATAAAATCAAAAATGATGAGGCGCATCAGTAATTTCTTTGTAAATCTGAAGAATCATTTGAAAATGCAATTGGCAATGTAAATAATAACCTTATTTCAGCCTGACGTGGCCAGCTTTATCAACTTCGATTTTATTTTCAGCCTGGAGAAAGCTCAACACTTTCCAGGCTTTCTCTTTTTTTATTCCTTTCAGGCGATGCAAAAGCTCTCTGGTGTGAACAGATTGCTCTTTTACCGATTTTACAATGCAGTTGTTAATGTTATCAAATTCTTCTCTGCTGAGACGAATAGACTTTTGCCTCAGACAATTATCGCAAACACCACAGTCCTTTAATTCATCGTCGCCGAAATAAGAAGCAATGATCCTGCTCCTGCATTCAACGGTTTCATTGACGTAATGTATAAAATGGCTGATCCTGGAAACAAATCTTTCCTTCCTGTTATTGAGTGCTGCCAAATCAATTCGTAGTTCTTCTGTTTTTATCCTATTGCGCAAAAATAAAAGTTGCGGTGTATCCTTTTGTGGAATGTAATCAATGAGGCCATAGGCGTGGAGCTGCATGAGTTGTTTCTTTACCTCATCTTTTTCCGTTTTTAATAGCCGGGCCAAAATATTTTCAGAAATCAAAGCCGGGTATTCGAAGATTCCCTCGTAAGAACGTAGCAGTACCTTAATGAGCGGTTCAAGTTCCGGGTGATCCTTTTCAAATTGATACAAATAGTCCTTGCTGGTTGTGAACCGAACCGTCGAAGACAAAAACACCTGCTCATTAAAGCTTAGCCATTCCTCCTGTTCAAGTGTTTTTACCGAATAAAAAACTGTATGGCTGTTGAGTTTAAATTTCTTGATAAAATCGACTATGTCAAAATCATAATACTGTCCTTCCCCACTGCCAGAAGGTATTTGTAAATAATTGGAAATTGCCTGGTACACCTGTCGAATCTCTTCGACCGATGGATAACGCAATTGAATGGACTCATTTAATTCTTGAATATCTTTTTCATTATACAGCAAGACTGCATATGCTTTTTTACCATCTCTGCCCGCACGCCCTGCCTCCTGGTAATAGTTTTCCAGGCAATCGGGTAAATCTGCATGAATAACCACACGAACTTGAGGTTTGTCAATTCCCATTCCAAAGGCGTTCGTGCAGACAATAACCCTGGTTTTATCCTTGATCCATTGTTCTTGTCTAAAGTTTCTCTCATCTTGTGTTAAGCCTGCATGATAAAAATCAGCGGACATGCCCTGCATTTTTATGAGATCGCTTATTTCTTTTGTTCTCTTCCGGCTCTTGCAATACACGATAGCACTCCCGGGAACATTTCTTAGTATTTCTATGATCTTATTGATCCTGGAATCAACCTTAAACACACTGTAGGAGAGGTTCGGTCTTTCAAACGACCCACGAGAAATATTTTTTGAATTAAATTGAAGCTTATCGCAAATATCATTTTGGACTTCGACTGTAGCAGAAGCGGTTAATGCAAGCACAGGCACGTCAGGTAACTCTTCCCTTAATGCAGCTATTCGTAAATAAGGCGGTCTGAAATCATAACCCCATTGCGAAATACAATGAGCTTCGTCTACGGCGATCAAATTAATATCAAGGGCAGGCAGGTATTCTTTAAACAGCGACGTTTCCAAACGCTCGGGAGACACATACAAAAACTTACAATTGCTGCCAGCAGCAACTTTCAAGATATTGATAAGTTCTTTGCGGCTCATGCCCGAATAAATAGCGTAAGCAGTAATATTTTTCTTTCGAAGATTTTCGACCTGGTCCTTCATTAGCGCAATGAGCGGAGAAATGACCAGGCACAGACCCTCCTTAGTCAAGGCCGGAACTTGATAACAGAGAGATTTACCACCGCCCGTGGGCATTATAGCCAATGTGTCTTTCCCTTCAAGGACGGAGTTGATAATATCTTCCTGTAATGGACGGAAGAAATCATAACCCCAATATTTTTGCAGGATTTCTTGAATCGTGAGAGGTGAGTCGTGAGATATGGTTTGGCCAGGCATTTATCTAATCATTTTTGAAATAATTTGGAACGTCCTGACTATTAATTGTCCTAATTCATTTAATTTTTCCTTAGATGTATAATTTAAGGCAATAGCTATATCCAGCGCCGAATCAATTTCAATTATAGAGCCCCTCGCTATTTCGTAAAACCTTTTCCTTTCATTTGCTGATTTCCTAGAGCAACCCTCAGCAATATTTAAATGAACCGATAGTGCGGCTCTTCGAATTTGTTGAATGATCCCGAATCTTTCTTCGGATGGAAAGGATTTAGTTTCTTTATAACAGCCTAAAACAAGTTCTTTTGAAATCTGAAAGGCGTCAAGTTTAGTGTGGGCCAATTCTAAGAACATAGTATAAGATTTTCTTCTAAGCTATGAAAATATTCCGTGTGTAAAATCACTCACGACTCACGTCTCACCATTCACGCTTACACCACTTTTTTCACGAAAAGTCGGACAGAATTAATTGCGAGAACAACATCACTAAATCCCATTACAAGAGCGCCGAAAGTTGGGGTAAGAAAACCAAATGCCGCTACAGGAATAGCAATAATGTTATAAAAAAATGCCCAAAAAAGATTTTGCTTGATCGTGAGATAAGTGTGCCTGCCAAGTCCAAGCGCGGTCGGCAAATTTTTTAAGCCACTCCCCATCAGCACAACCTGGGCGGTTTGCATAGCAATTTGAGAAGCTTCGCTCATCGAGACTCCCACGGTAGCTTTTGCGAGAGCAGGCGCGTCATTGATCCCATCTCCAACCATAACGGTTGGAGCGACACCATTTAACTCCGCGATCTTTTTTAGTTTTTGTTCAGGAGTTTGTTCAGCAATTACTTCATCAATTCCAAGTTCCCCTGCAAGTTGCTGGCACTTCTCAAGTCTGTCTCCACTGAGCAAAATAGTTTTAATATTCCTGGAGTGAAGATAATCGACCACCTGTTTTGCTTCAGGTCTTACCTCGTCTTTCAAATCTATCCACCCCAGCAACTGATCATTTTCTATGACGTAAATGCTGTGTTTATTTTCAATTGTAAATTTTTCAGCTAATTTATATGAACCGACGCAAAATTTATTTCCATCCTTGTCTAGCGCTTTCATCCCGAGACCCTTTAGCTCTTCAACTTTACTCCACTTTATCTCGTATGTTGTTCTCTCCAAAGGAGTCCTTGGGGACCATTCCCGGGTAATACATTTTGCTATCGGGTGGTTTGAATATTTTTCAACAGAATAAACGAGCTTCTTAAAATCTTCACCCGATAAAAATTCAGACTCATCCAGATTTTTTTCTGTTGAGGATTGAAGGCTGGCAACTCGCGAGAGACTGTAATTTGCAATTTCAAACTCTCCTGTTGTTAATGTTCCCGTTTTATCAAACACAACCTGTTTGATATTCTTAAACATTTCAAGACTTGTCGCATTGCGAAATAAAATTCCCGTTCTCGCTCCCCTGCCTAATCCGACGGCGATGGCCGCTGGTGTTGCAAGACCCATGGCACAGGGACAAGCAATTACCAATACTGCAATGCTGCGCATCAACGCGTGGGTAAAATCGCCAATGACTATCCAATTGGCCACAAGGGTTACAAGGGCAATTCCAATCACGACCGGGACAAAAATTGCACTGATCTTGTCTGCCAGTTGTTGCACCGGTGGCCTGTCTCCCTGGGCCTGTTTCACCAAGTTTATGATGCCTGAAAGAATGGTATCATTTCCGACAGCAGTCACTTGCGCTTTTACCGTTCCATAATGTACAACGCTACCACCGATCAATTTATCTTTCGCATGCTTATGCACTGGGGTGCTCTCCCCGGTAACTATAGCTTCATTCACGTGAGCATCACCCCACATGATTTTGCAATCCATCGGCACTTGCTCGCCTGTTTTAATTAAGATGAGGTCTCCCACTTTGAGCTGCGTGTTTTCCACCGGAAAAATATGTTCCTGGTGCTCGTTATCATAAGCGATCATATTGGCCATGACCTTTTGTGATTTGGCCAGGGAATTTAGCGCTCGTTGAGTCGAACGAAGAGAAGAATCTTCCAGGTAATTGCCAAGAAATACAAGTGTGAGGATCGCAGCGGCTGTTTCATAAAACATGTATTGCCCTGCATCGCCAATGAGGGTGCCATATAAACTATAAACAAACGCAGCCGTTGCTCCCAATGCTATCAGCACATTCATGTTCGGCATGCCATTGCGCAAACTCTTTGCCGCACTCCTTCCAAAAAAGCTCATGCCTACCATATACACGGGCAAGCAAAGTGCAAGTTGTACCCAGGACTCCATCAGAAAATGGATATGAACTCCGGGTATCATGTTGAGCATGATCAGCGCTGTAAAGGGAAAGCAAAACCAAAATCTTTCAAGTGCAGTGGATAGTATCTTTTTCCGTGGACTGCGTAATTCTCCCTCACCGGCAACATTATAACCGAGGCCTTCAATTCCCTTAGCTATTTCCTCCTTTGTATGCACACCATTCATCTCAAAGGAGACATCACCACCAATGGCATTCACTTTTACATCATTCATTCCTTCTTTTTCGAGGTATTTATGAATGGTGAGTGCACAATTAGCGCAGGTCATTCCTTCCACTTTCCATTGTACTTTTTCCATGCTGCAAATTCTATTGCAAATTTATCGATTTAAAAATGGTCGATTTGTTGACCATGAAAATATATTGACAACGAGGTTGCTAAGGCCTGTTAAATTTGCTTATGGTAATGACCTATACACTGAAGCAAATACCCCAAACTGCGGAAGCTTTTTGGGAGATAGCTTCAACGGCTCATGTCATCGCCTTCCACGGAAAAATGGGCTCGGGCAAGACGACTTTTATCCATGCCTTGTGCGACGCACGTAATGTGAAAGATGTGGTCGGCAGTCCCACTTTTTCAATAATCAATGAATACTTATTTTCAGAAAATAATAAACAGAAAAAAATATTTCATATTGATCTGTATCGCCTGAAAGATGAACAGGAGGCCCTACAAGCCGGAGTGGAAGATTGCCTGTACAGCGATCACATTTGCTTGGTTGAATGGCCGGAAAGAATTCCTTCCTTATTGCCGAATGATACCTTGCACGTTTTTATTGAGCCTGTTGACACTAAAACACGAAAGCTCAGGATCGGGGATAATTAGTTATTTTTGGTTACCAGCCGCGGCACTACTATTAAACCGCTGTTGCGTCGCACTCTTGCACGGTAACAATTCTGCTCAGCAGAACCCCGAACGCTGAAGTGAGTGACACAACAGGCGTTGAAGAGCATTACGAAGCTGGCAACAAAAAATAATCCTCCAGTAATCAGAAACCAGCCCGAAGGATACTTCGGCACAACCAACTTAATGAGCCAGCAGAAGCCAAAAATAAGCACCTCATTCAGCTATGAGACCTTAGAGGAAACCTTGGACATAAAGCCCAAGGGAGCGCAGATGCACATTGGTATTCCCAGGGAAACTGCCTTCCAGGAAAACCGCATCGCTCTGACGCCGGATGCAGTGAGTGTTCTCATAAGTAACGGCCATACCGTGGTGATCGAACACAACGCCGGTGAGGCCGCACATTTCCGTGATAAAGATTATGCTGAAAGTGGAGCCAAGATTGTCTACGACAGGGCAGAAGTTTATAAACTTCCTATTCTCACCAAGAGTGCTCCTGTTATTGATGAAGACGTTCCCCTGCTTCAAATGGGCCAGATAATTATTTCACCTATCCATTTGAGCGTGATGAAGGCTGAATTGTTGCAGAAAATGATGGACAAGCGCATCACGGCGATTTCATTTGAAAACCTAAAGGATGATAGTGATTCTTATCCCATCGTTCGGAGCATGAGTGAAATTGCAGGCAGCGCCGTCATGCTGATCGCTGCGCAATATTTAGGCTCGGCAAATCATGGAAAGGGCGTGTTACTGGGAGGGATCTCGGGCATTGCTCCTACGAAAGTCATCATTATAGGCGCCGGTATCGTTGGCGAGTATGCAGCACGCGCTGCGCTGGCATTGGGTGCTTCAGTAAAAGTGTTTGACAACAGTGTGTATCGTTTAAAAAGGCTACAAAATAATATTGGTCACCGCTTATGGACTTCAGTGATTGAACCCCGGATGCTGGCCAAGCAATTAAAAACCTGTGAAGTGGCCGTCGGTGCGCTAGGTTCCGAGACCGGCAGAACGCCCCTGGTTGTAACAGAGGAAATGGTAAGCAACATGCGACCAGGTTCCGTGATCATTGATGTGAGCATTGACCGTGGCGGATGTTTTGAAACCTCAGAAATTACCAGCCATGAACACCCGATCTTTTTAAAATACGGAGTGATCCATTATTGTGTTCCCAATATTCCATCGGGCTTTGCCCGAACTGCTTCCCAGGCGATAAGCAATGTATTAATGCCGTTATTGCTCGAGGCCGGCGATGAAGGGGGTTTCGAGAATCTTGTATGGCATAAGGTTCACCTTCGCAGTGGTATTTATCTTTTCAAAGGAGCACTAACCAATTTTTATCTCAGCGAGAGATTTGATTTAAAATATACCGATCTGAA
>VBAQ01000388.1:1284-3438 GCA_005883765.1 Bacteroidota bacterium | reverse complement strand
TCTGCTCTTTCTATCCATAGACTATCTATATAAATTCCAGTTATTCCTTGTCCTGACCTCATTGGCTGAATAATTTTTGTGACATATCCATCTATTGTATCCCAAGAAATATTTTGTTTTTTATATTTATCCTCGTCAACATTTCGATGATCTTTGACAATTATATAATAAGAAGTATCAAATGGTTTAGTCATGTACCTTAAGGTTGATGAATCAATAATTGGTGGTCGTTCTTCGGTCAACGTATTGGCAAATGGGCCAAGGTCAAATTGCAATGTGTCCGCACGGTCAATTATTATTGCACCGATATAAGAATCGATGCCCTGAAGATTAATCTTTGTCCAAGAGATCGGAGTTTCCATTGTAAAGAACCCAAAATCCAAGGTCTTCACGCCCGCCTTAGAGGTATTGTCGGAGCATCCTAATAAAATCAAGAATAATAAGGGAAATGGGTTTCGCATAATCGACTTAAACATTGCAGCCAACGGCCCGGGCTTTGTGAAGGTTGGGAATTAGAATTCCTGTTGTTCGCTTGGCCGTAACTTTTGTTTACTTACGGCCAAATTACAAAAGATCATTAGAATTACTGTTGTTAAATGGCTATGTTCTTCAGCCCAACTTGCGCAAAGCCAAATGTTGTAGGCCGTAACTATTTCGAATTTGATGTTTTTATCAGTCCTTTCGGTCTTCTAGCTTTTATTGCAACAACATAACGCCGTGGTTTAACGTTGTCACTTAATATTTTTTCCTTGTCAATAATCTCTAAGCTTTTGAAGTTTTTTTCATTTATTAGAAGCAAATTTCCAGGTGCTGAGGTATCCGTCAAAGGTTGTCCATTTAATACATACTGAACTATCGTGTCCGCTTGTGGCGAAGGCACTAGTTCTCGGTATTCGTCTGATTTTGTACTGAAGAATTTCCAATAGATTTTCCTCGCTGCTTTGATCGTCGTAACATACACTGCACCGTCAGCCCCTTTGTTGCCAATAAGTTTTTTTGCTTTCTTGCGTTTGACAACGCTTACATTCGAAATATCAAAGGGATTAAGTGTCTGCAACGTGCTCATATTTGTTTCAACGCTGTCAAGGAACAAGCTTGGGTTTTGTCCCATTTTTTTCATTACTTTTTTTGGAAGTTGTGCAAATGAAATCTCTGTCAAGAAAAGAAATATGGTAATAAAGAAAGGCGTTCGCATCGAGGATTGTTATGGCCTACAACGTCCACGCATTTGTGCTGTTGGGGATTTCATCTACTCGTCGCCCCCGGCGACGGCAGCTGAACGTTGTTACTAAAGATAGAATTTTATTCTGTTGCTCAATAGTAAATGTCAAGCCGGAACAAAAGCTGAGCCGCGAACCGAAAGCTGAAACACGGCATTCATCAGCCCCAATAACACAAATGCAATGTTATGCACAGTGCTTCTATTTGTCGTCCTTGTAAAATGTTAGTGTCTTTGTAGTCAAGTCAAGTTTTACAATTCCACTTCTTATTCCTAAAAATACATTCTTGCCGTCAAGTACAGCTATTGAATTTGGGTATAAGCTGGTCCAAAAAGTCTCTTTAAAAAATAATTCTTTTTTAAAGTCCTGCACAACATAAAAATTTTCGTGTGTCGCAATAAGAAATTTGTCTTGGTAAATAGTAAATGCTTCGGGTGCGTCATCAAAATCAACAAGTTTCTTGTATATAAAGTTGTTGTTTGCAGTGTCAAGTTCAAATATTGCTCCGCCGCTGTAGCTTCCATGAGCAAGCCCTTCTACGAAATAAATTTTGTTCTTGAATTTGAAGATAAACTTTACGTTGCCACTTTTAATTTCAATATCTTTTTTTGTTGTGTCTGCAGACTTAAAAGTTAGTTGTCCACCTCACTCGCCTCTATTTATTCCAACAAGAGTCCCGCCGGAAATTTTTAATTCACTTTTGTGTACCTCCTTTACTTTTTTGATGTCGAGTTTGCCATTAATAATTTTCACACCGAATTCGTTTTGTGAGTGATTTAATAAAAACCATTCGTCGCTCGCAACTTTTGGAGGAATAGTTTCAACAAACTCAGCTGGAATAGTTGCAGTCTGTTCACAACTTGTAATAGTGAAAATCGAAAGAAGTGTCAATAATATGAATATTCTTTTCATGGCCATAGAGACTGCTGAATAG
>VBAQ01000388.1:0-1279 GCA_005883765.1 Bacteroidota bacterium | reverse complement strand
TAAATTTACACTTTTAGTGTAAACCTATTTCAGGACGAGACAGTAATGCAGCTGATGTTATATTCTTTTACTGGGATTTATTCGTTCAGCCCGGACTGGAGACGATAAGCCATATGTCGATCAGACCATATTCTTCAGCCAGCATAGCAGAAATCCGCATGTTATAGCCAGTGGTTCTTATCATCATCGTCCATCAAGCTCAGTAAATTTGCCCTTTTGTTGTTGCTCGGTTTCTTCGTCTGTGTCATCCGAATAGTCTGAATAAAAGTTTGAATGAGCGTCACATAAATAGTCGTGAAACCCCCAGCCAATGTCACTTGTGTCGCTAACAACTTTACTTGCTCGGTCGGCAAATTTGTCAAGTAAGTCTTGTTTTCTCATTAATGTTAATGCAGCAACATAAGTTGTTTCCATACTTGAATAAAAAACTTCGTCAATGTCGCCAAAGTCGTTAGTGAATTTTACACCGGTCTCAACATAGAATAACATAAGGTCGGCGAGTAAGTCTGCTGAAGGTCCAAGTTTTTTAAAATCGCTTATTGCTTGCTTGCCATCTTTGAGCTTATACTTGAATCCTCGTTTTGGATAAAATGCTTCAAATACTTTGTCACGATATTTATTGAATAATTGTCTCTCGTTAGGGCTTACATAAAAGTCAAAGAATTCCTTTACTGACTTGTTCGTTTTATACAAATCTGCAATAATATTAATTAGTTTGTCTTTGTCAATCTTCTTAAGTTCTTTTTTAATATCGGTTAATCCCATTTTTTTAAGTTGTCGCCTTTACCATTGGCTATAACGTCCGCGCATTTGTGCTGTTGGGGAATTAGAATTACCACAGCTTGCTTGGTTGGGTATTCTGTGTTCCTGTCGCTCGCTTGGCCGTAACTTTTTTTTATCACGGCCAAATTACTGAAGTTGATTAGAATTACAAATGCTGATTGGCCATTGCTTCAGCCCAACTTGCGCAAAGCCGATTGTTGGGCGAAGTTTTATTGCAGTTTGATTTTCCCTTTTTTCAGTTCAAAACTCCAAAGTCGCATGCTATCTACGTCCTTATCATTTAATTTACCAGGTTTCCAAGAGGTCAAGGTTTTAAAAACGTTCACGACCTGCTCATCTAAAATTGGACTTTTTGTTTCATTATCGATTTTGCACTGAACAACTTCACCTTTGCAATTTATAATTATACTTACCATTCCTTTATCGTTATATTTTGGTTTGTCTTTTAGAAATTCAACCTCTTTATTAAGTCTTTCTTCTATTATTGAATCAGGAA
>VBAQ01000163.1 GCA_005883765.1 Bacteroidota bacterium | reverse complement strand
TCTCTCTCTATTGCGCACAACGGTTTAATGAATTCTCCGGGACACCGCGCCAATATTTTAAATCCAAATTTTGGCCACATCGGCATCGGCATTTTAGACGGAGGTTTTTATGGGCTAATGGTAAGCCAGGAATTTAGAAATTGAATGATGAGTAATGAGTAATGAATAATGAGTAATGAGCTTGGGGATTGCCGACTCATCACTCTCATTACTGATAGTTTAGTAACTTCCTTCAATAAATTTCCAAAATGAATTACGATGAATTTAAGTCTGCAGGTCATCGCCTTGTAGATTTTATTGGCGACTACCTGCAAAATATTTCGGATAAACCATTATTTAACCCTGTTGAGCCATCTTTTTTGTATGATTTATTTGATGAACAAATTCCCGATAAGCCGAAATCATTGGCAAGTGTTCAAAAAATGCTGGAAGAAAAATTATTGCCTTATTGTACACACGTCAATCATCCGGGCTACATGGGTCTTATTACTCCATCGCCGAATCCTGCTGGCATTTTAGCGGAATTCCTGGTGGCTGCGCTCAATCAAAATCTTGGCGCTTACTCCATTGGACCCTCAGCTACGACAATGGAGCTAAGGGTGATTCGGTGGTTGAATGATCTGATAGGCTACGATGAGAGGGCCGGAGGTAATCTAACAAGTGGAGGCATGACTGCAAACTTTATCGGCTTAAAGCTGGCAAGAGATTACACCACAAATGATGCAGCTCAATACGATGGAATGAAACAGGGCTGGGTGGCCTACGTTTCGGAAGAAAGACATGTATCATTGGACAAAGCTGCCGACGCAGTGGGCATAGGAAGAAATAATTTGAGAACCATTCCAACAAATGACAAATACCAGGTTAGGATCGATCTTTTGAAAGAAGCAATAAAGAAAGATAAATCACAGGGATTGCAACCTGTCTGTATCATTGGCCTGGCGGGCACTACCAATTTGGGAGCCGTGGATGATCTGCAAAGCCTGCATGAAATTGCCCAGCTTGAAAATTGCTGGTTCCATGCCGATGCAGCCTATGGAGGTGGAGTGTTGCTGTCAAAAAAATATCCTGGACTATTGCCGGGATTGGATCTTGCAGATTCGGTAACTATCGATCCTCACAAATGGTTTTATGCTCCTTTGGATGCTGGAGCTATTTTAGTCAAGGATCATAAGAGGTTAAACATTTCTTTTGGCATGCAGCCAGCTTATCTTACGGATCAGTCACAACAAAAAAATGAACGCTATCAATTTTATGTAAATGGATTTGAACAATCAAAACGCTTTCGCAGCTTGAAAGTTTGGGTAAGCTTCCATCACTATGGCAAAACTAAGATCGGCGAGTGGGTTGATAATAACGTCGCCCATGCAAAACATTTGCATCAACTTGCTATGAGTGATCAGCATTTTGAATCCGCGACTGAACCAATGATGTCAGCAGTTTGCCTGCATTACAAAACTCCACAGCTCTCCAATGAAGAAAATAAGCAACTACATTTCGCGGTGACGGAAAGAATAGAAAGTGAAGGGAATTTTTGGTTCGCGACCACAATGATGAAGGGAAAAACCTGGTTTAGGATCAACCCGGTAAATATTTACACGGAGATGAAACACATCGATGAACTTTTCAAAACACTCCGGGACTATTGCAAAGAAGAAGAAAAGAAATACTAAGAGGAGCCTTTCATCACTACGTACCATCGCACTTGTCCCTTGTGCCTTGTACCTTGTGCCTTATGCCTTGTTCCTTGTACCTTGTACTTATTTCTTTACGTTCACATTTATGGTCGTTGCCAGCCTGCTTCCATATGAGCGATGCAAACCATCTGCGAATTGCAAAGTGAGTTTGTGTTTACCCGGCGTGAGCGGGACATCAGCCTCTGTTTGTGCCTTTCCATAGTGCAGGTGTGTTGAATCTTTGGGAACAATTACACCACTGGCAAGGGAATCTTCAGCATCGATGAAAATATGAAAATGACCCGATGCGGCAACTACAGGCCCCGTTGTATCCACTTTCATTTTATCAACTCCCATTTTCACTTTTACAGGCGATGAAACCGTTTCATTATTTTTTAAGTTTTTAAAAAACACCCTGGCTCCGTCCGGTACTGCAGGCAGTTCCGGAACACTTGTGGTCATGGCGGTCATATTATGTGTCGTATCCTCAGTCGTTGTTTTGTTCGAAGTATCTGCTGTTGTTTCAGTTTCCTTGTTGCTTGAATTATTGCATGCGACGAAAACTATGGCGAAGATGGGAATCAGAATTTTTTTATACATAACAAAAATTTTATCAACTAAAGGTACAGGGTAATTGGTTTTGTCAGGCAACCGTTAACTCTTTTTTTACCATTTATATCGGTAACTTCAGCAATGCCAAAAAACTCATCTTATGGACCAACGGATCATCAATCTCTACGATGAATACAACACGCACAAACCGCTAAGCCGCAAAGAATTCTTGTACCGTTTATCCCTTCTTACCGGAAGTACAGGCGCAGCGATGGCCGTGTTGCCTCTACTCGAAGCAAATTATTCACAAGCGACACTAACGAATGCTGAAGATCTTTTTACGGAGCGGGTCACCTACACTGGCAGTAAGACTGAAATGCAAGCTTATGTAGCCAGGCCCAAAGAGGAAAAGAAATATGCTGCTGTTGTTGTAATTCACGAAAACCGTGGACTGAATGCGCATATCGAAGACGTAGCGCGACGTGCAGCGAACGCAGGTTGTCTTGCGATAGCGCCAAATGCTCTATCACCATTGGGCGGAACGCCTGCAAATGAAGATGAGGCACGAGCAAAGTTCCAACAGTTGGATGCGGCAGATACACTTCAGAACTTTATTAAGGTTTTTGATTACCTGCCAACAAGAAAAGACTGCAATGGCAAATGGGGCTGCGTTGGTTTTTGCTGGGGTGGTGGCATGTCGAATGATCTTGCAGTAAATGTTCCCTCATTAAAGGCAGCGGTTGCTTTTTATGGTCGCCAACCTGCGACGGCGGATGTACCGAAGATTAAAGCTGCCCTACAATTGCACTACGCAGGACTTGATGACAGAATCAACGCAGGCATTCCGGCGTATGAAGATGCATTGAAAAAGGCCGGGATCACTTATGAACTGTATATGTATGAAGGCGTGAATCACGCGTTCCATAACGACACAGCACCTGCTCGGTACAACGAAGCGGCCGCAAAACTTGCCTGGCAACGAACGATCGAATTCTTTGGAAAACATTTATCCTGAGAATTCGTGGCAAAAATTTTGTCAAGCCCGGAAGTACAAATTTCTTCACAGAAGTCACCCAAATTATTTCATAGGCGAATGAAGCAAAAAGCCCCAAAACGGGGCTTATGCTTTATATCAAGAGTATGAAAAAACTTTTAACCGTGACGGCCATGTCCTCTGCCGTTGCCGCCGCCATTTCCCTGTGATTGTTGCTGTTGCTGTTGTTGTTGTTGTTGCTGCGGAAATGGATTTCCTCTTTCTTGCTGAGGCTGTTGGTTATATTGCTGTTGTCTTTCCTGTTGCATTCTTTGTCCCTGCTCCTGCTGTTGTCTCATTTGCTGCACTCTCTGTTCTTGCTGTTGTCTCATCCCATTTTGTCTTTGTTCAAAATTATTTCTCTGCTGTTCTTGTTGACGCTGCATTTCTTGTTGTTGCCTCATTTCATTCTGCCTTTGCTCGAAATTATTTCTCTGATCCTGTTGTTGACGTCTCACCTCTTGTTGCTGTTTCATTTCATTCTGTCTTTGCTCAAAATTATTTCTCTGGTCCTGTTGTTGACGCCTCATCTCCTGTTGCTGTCTCATTTCATTCTGTCTTTGCTCAAAATTATTTCTCTGGTCCTGTTGCTGACGCCTCATTTCCTGCTGTTGCCTCATTTCATTCTGTCTCTGCTCAACATTATTTCTCTGCTCTTGTTGCTGACGCCCCATTTCCTGCTGTTGCCTCATTTCATTCTGCCTGCGCTCAAAGACGTTACGATTCTCACGCTGCTGTTGTTCAATATTTCTTTGCTCAAGCTGACGGCGATCAAAACCATTGCCGTTGCTCCGCTGTTCTATCCTATCATTGTTTTGCATTTGTCTTCTGTCAAATCCATTTCTTTTTTCTACATTATTTACAATACCCTGGTCTCTCCTGCTTTCAAACGCATTTCTTGCATTTTGCGTGTTGTATCTTTCAAAATTCCGCGGCGCAAAACTTCTGTCACTTGTTTTTTGCACTTCAGGACGGAATACACTCACGGTATTGTGACTAAACTGGGTCCTGCCTGGTCTTAATGCTTCACGCAGGCGGAACGGAGTGATCCTGTCATTAGTATATCTCTCCACTTCATACCTGCTCGGGCCTGTTACAAACACATTGTTGGTACGACTGTAATTGTTAATAATTGTCGTGTTGTTTATGATCGTGGTGTTTTGATATTGTGGTACACAATAGTCATAAACACGGGGCGACAAAATATACTGCCTCGGGACAAAGCACCAAGAGTCATACGGCGGAGAGTAACGACCGAATGAAAAGTTAAGACTGATCGAAACACCGGGACCTAATGGAGCCCAGCCATAGTAATCGCCACCTGTCCGCCATTCCACCCACGCAGGTGCCCACTCGTAACCGGGAACCCAGACCCAACCATAATACTCATCATATAACCAACGGCCATAGTGGAAAGGGGCCCATCCCCAATCATAGTCAGATGCCCACATCGAGCCATATTCATCAGTCCATACCCAGTGCCCACCTGTGCTGTAAGGACGGAAGTCATCCATATCCGGACGCCAAACATAACCGTAGTCCGGATAATCGATCCATTCTCCATAGGGACTCAGATCGTCATAAAAAGTTTGGTACGAAACGGTAGCAGACACCTGGGCTGATGCCTGGTTTCGTACAGTGCAAAACATGCCCGCAAGGAGCACCATTAAACACAGTTTCAAGATACGTTTCATGGAATTGTTATTTGTTGTTTTTGTAAAAATTAATCATCACCTATGACGAACGAATATCTTGCCAGCGTTGACAGCGGAAAGGTGCTTTTACAATTAATTATGTAAAGATTAGCTTAAGAAAAGGGATGGGAAGGGAAAATTTGAAATATGAATTTTAATTTCTTGTTTTTTAGCATATCCGATATTATTTTTATAGTCATGAAAGCCATCCTCGACCAATACAGGCGCTTATATGCGGTACCGCAAGAGGTCACCGATCGTGCCGTATTGTCGCATCTCCTGGTGCTTACAGTATTCTTTTTCTCACTTGGTTTCATGGTTAGCCAGGTGATCATTTTTTTAATTGAAAAATAGGTTAAATTCTTTCTTTTTTCTTGCCGTTACCTTCGGGGCATCTTATCGTGAAGGATCATTATCATACACTGCAGATACCACCGCACGCGACTCAACATGAGATCAAACAGGCATATAGACGACTCGCCATGATCTATCATCCTGACAAAACTAAAAACGATCCCTATGCCCAGGCAAGATTTATTGAGATCAGGGAAGCATACGAAGTGCTGATCAATCCCGTGAGAAAGGAAACCTACCTACAGGAACGATGGTACGATGAAAGCATCGGTAAAAAAAGAACATCCGGGGACATAACTCCTGTTTCGGTCTTAAAACTTTGTCTTGAGCTAGAGAAGTATGTGTCGACACTTGATGTACATCGCATGAACAGGGATGGATTATTTAGCTATATTAATCAGTTGCTTTCCTCTGATACCATCGAACGTTTGAAGCGGTTTAATGAAACATCAGTAAATCGCCAGATCATTTCTACCACTTTGATGACAATCAAACCACTGCCGCTGAAGTTCGCGAGCGCATTAGCAACTAAACTCGAAGTTCTCGCTGATAACGATGAATCAAGTTTGGATCACATACAAGATCTTCTCCGACAACAGAAAAAAAAATTGTTGTGGAACAAGTACCAGGTTCTTGTGATAGTCATTGTTACTTCACTCATTTGTCTGTTGATTTACGTAACAAGTAAATAATTTTTAAGTTTGAAAATTTAGTTTTAATTTTTCGCCTGCTATTCTTTATATCCTTTAAGAAACTTGTAAGCCACCGACCCCACAGAATTTTTATTCACCTCAAAACGGATTTATGAGAAAAATTTTCGTCTTTGCTTCAGGGTGCGTGATATTGCTTGCCTGTAATAATCAACAAAAATCTGAGACCGATACTAAAATGGCATCCGGAACAGATTCTTCTTCAACAAAGCCACAATCGGAATTTGCAGATGCCAGGTACACGGATATGGGAAAGAAAATGCAAGCCCAGTTTGAAAGTGGCGATATGGATGGATGGATGATTAATTTTGCCGATACGGCTATTTACAACTGGTCGGCCGGTGACAGTCTCGTTGGGAAAAAGGCCATCATGGATTATTGGAAAAACAGGAGAACAAATGTCATTGATTCAATCAAATTTACAAACGATATATGGCTCCCGTTAAAAGTGAATACTCCTCAAAGAGGACCTGATGTTCCCGGAGTATGGCTGCTGAGCTGGTACCAGGTAAATGCAAAATACAAGAACGGGAAAAAACTTGGTTTCTGGGTTCACAGCGATTACCACTACAATAAAGATGATAAGATTGACAGAGTGGTTCAGTATATAGACCGGGCGCCAATCAATGCAGCCCTCGGAACTAAGTAAATTTCATTCACCAACCAGTAAAACAAATCAATTATGAGAAAACAAGTGTTTTTATTTTCGGGCTTTATTATCATCTGCTTTTTTGTCTTTTACATCGTTGGATGTACGAATCAAAGCTCAAATGAAAAACAGGAAGGAGGCATGACTGAAAAAAAGATGTCCCACGAGGAGATGATCAAAAGAGGCAACTACCTGATGATTACAAGCGGCTGTCACGATTGTCACTCACCGAAAAAATTCGGACCGCATGGAGAGATGATGATGGATTCATCAAAATTACTTTCCGGCCATCCCGCAGAAATGCCAATGCCCCCCGTCAATTTGAAATCATTAGAGCCTGGCCAATGGATGAGCTTAAGTGGAGATCTGACAGCTTTTGTTGGCCCCTGGGGCCTGAGCTATACGGCTAACCTAACCCCCGACTCGACATCCGGGATTGGCACCTGGAGTGAAACCCAATTTATCAACACAATACGAAACGGAAAACACCTCGGAGATGGCAGACCAATAATGCCCCCTATGCCATGGCAATTCATTGCACAAATGACCGATGATGATCTCAAAGCTATTTATGCTTTTTTAAAATCGTTGCCGGCAGTAAAAAATGTTGTCCATGCTCCGTTTAGTCCTGAAGAAGTAAAAAATATGTCAGCGACAACAAAATAAAACAACAAGTCCTTTCAAGTGCTCCGCAAACTTGCGGGGCACTTTTTTTCTGGATACACAGTGAGCGATTTCCTTTTTAATGGCTGGGTAAAACATCCTGGCAAATTACCAATCACTTTAATTTTCCATCATTGAATGCGACGATTTGGATCACTCAAGCAACCGACGATGCCGATTAAAGTCTATCCTCAATTCTATGTAAAAAGCTTGATATAGGTCCTTCCATTTTATTTGTCCGGTCGTCGAAAGTCTCTTCGTTTAAGACATCTCCCATTTTCATGGAAGCAGGCAGGTGTGAAAGAATGCTGTGCCTTTGGGAATTCATGAAGGATCTCAACTTTTCTGCATCTGGTGGCTTTACCGCCTCTCTTACCACTTGTACAGCAGCAGTCGAGATATTTTCCATTTGCCGCCGGGCTTCGTCAGGGTTTACACCCGCATAATCAGCAACTTTTTGCACCGCATCAGTTTGCTTTCCACAATAAATTGTTTCCAGCCAATTTCTGTTCTCATCGGCAGACAGGAGATTGATTCCATCTGTTCCATCGCTATATTTTATCATGGCCGCGAGCACAGCGGGAATAGCGGCTTGCGGTAATTTTTCTTCAGCTGACATCTTATTTGCCTTCTTGATCTCCTGCGTGTTTGGGTCTACTTTTTTAAGAGGCCGATAACCAAGTTTTTGTTGTATAGCCTCAACAATATTGGTAACCATAAATATCGTTTTGCTTATATAAGTGAAAAAACTGTGCCAGTGAAGGCAATTACGAGGTCAATTCTCGTTGTTAGAGCAAGAGGTAAAACGATGACTCATTGATTTATTGCGCATTTTAAAATTACTTTGCGTTCATGCATTACGTATCTGTTGAAGGATTGACGAAAGCATTTGGAATCAAACCCCTTTTTAAAGACGTTTCCTTTGACATTGGAGAAGGTGACAAAATTGCTCTCGTGGCCAGGAACGGCTCAGGCAAATCCACCCTGTTGAAAATACTTGCGGGAAAAGAAACCCCCGACGAGGGAAAATTATGGATACATAAAGACGTTGACGTTACATTGCTTGAACAGGAGCCCTCGTTTGCTGAAGAACTCTCGATCCTGGATAATATTTTTGATCATGACCACCCGGTGATCAATGCCATCAAAGAATATGAATCTGCAAATGAAGAGAATGATCCCCAAAAATTAAATGCAGCAATTATCAAAATGGATGAACTGGATGCATGGAATTTTGATTCAGAAGTAAAACAGGTGTTGAGCAAATTAAATATTCAGCACCTTCACCAACCCGTTAAGAATTTATCAGGTGGCCAGCGGAAGCGGGCGGCGCTCGCACGAACATTAATCGATATCGGTTTCGGACACAAGCATGTTTTGTTGATCATGGATGAACCTACAAATCATCTTGACGTCGAAATGGTGGAGTGGTTGGAATTTTTTCTCAATAAAGAAAATATAAGCATTTTGCTGGTCACTCACGATCGATATTTCCTGGATTCTGTTTGTGAGGAAATATGGGAAATGGATGGAAGTGAGCTCTACATCTACAAAGGAGACTATGAGAATTACCTGGAGAAAAAAGCAGCAAGAGCTGAAAGCCTGGCGGCAAGCATGGATAAAGCAAGAAATATTTACCGAAAAGAACTGGAATGGATGAGAAAACAACCCAGGGCAAGGACGACAAAGAGCAAGAGCAGGCAGGATAATTTTTACGAAGTTGAAAAGAAGGCAAAGCAAAGACCAGAAGATCCGCAAATGCAATTACAAACAAAGATGAGCAGACTTGGAGGAAAGGTGGTTGAATTAAAAAAGGTCTATAAAAAATATGAGAACAAAACGATCCTGAAAGGATTTGATTACAATTTTAAGAAAGGAGAAAGGATAGGAGTAGTCGGGAAAAATGGTGTTGGAAAATCAACGTTTATAAATATCGTCCAGGGATTGGATCAGCCCGATAGCGGAAAAGTAAACATTGGCGAGACTGTGGTTTTTGGAAATTACTCCCAAAAAGGCCTGCAGGCAAAGGATGACTTAAGAGTAATTGAGTTTGTAAAAAATATTGCAGAAAATTTTCCATTAGCAACAGGTGGTTCATTGAGTGCATCGCAATTTCTCAATTTATTTCTGTTTCCACCCGAGCAACAATATACCTATATAAGTAATTTAAGTGGAGGCGAGAGGAGAAGACTGCATTTGCTTTCCATTCTGTTTCGAAATCCGAATTTTCTTGTACTTGACGAACCAACTAACGATCTTGACTTACCGACCTTAGGCGTGCTGGAAAATTTTTTGAGTGAATTTTCGGGTTGTCTCCTGGTCGTTTCTCATGACCGTTATTTTATGGATAGGTTGGTTGATCATTTATTTGTTTTTGAAGGAGACGGTGTGGTAAAAGATTTTCCTGGAAATTATTCCCAGTACCGTTTGTGGAAGAGAGACCAGGAAGAGTTGCCGGTTACAAGTTACCAGTTGCCGCAGAAACAAGTAACCGGGAACCAGAAACCGGCAACCAGTAACATAAAAAAGAAACTTTCCTTCAAAGAAAAAAGAGAATTTGAATTGCTGGAAAAAGAAATTACTGAACTTAATCAGGAGAAGGAAACGATCACAAGAAAATTTAATGAAGGGGGTCTCTCCTTTGCCGAGCTACAGGATCTTTCACAGCGAATTGGAGAAGTCAGCAGCTTGCTTGATCTAAAAGAACTTCGCTGGCTTGAATTAAGTGAGATGGTAGACGATAGCGGATAGAAGCATTTACAGCCTCGCGTAAATGGCATCCAGGACTTGACGAACTTCAATTTCTTCCATGCACTTAAAATGGCCAAGGGGACATTTATCATAACCAATCTTTGTACAGGGACGACATCTTAATTTATTTACCTGCAAAATATCATACGGTCTCTCCTGACTCGTGCCACGGCTTTGAGTTGAGGCACGAATATAGTTCTCGCCGTAATAGGGATACATGCCAAACGAGGGCACTGTATTTCCCCATAATGAAATGACTGGTTTCTTGAAAGCTGCAGCGATATGCATTAACCCCGTGTCATTGCTCACTATTAGCTTTGATTTTCTCACCAGGTCGGCGCTTTCATTGATGCTGAATTTTCCGCAGGCATTGTAAATTTTTACGGGATCGACGGAAGCGATCTCGTCGCCATTTTGCCTGTCCTCTTTTCCCCCTAACAAAATAACCGGGTGTTCCAGCTGCCCGCATAGTTCTTTTAATTTATGAACGGGATATTTTTTTGTGTTGTGAGCTGCACCGATCACGATTCCAACATAGCCCGCATGATGTGATGCAGGAATATCATTTTTCCTTGTTTCGTCTCTTTCAGAAATAAAGTAATCCAGCCCGGCCCCGTCATTTTTT
>VBAQ01000162.1 GCA_005883765.1 Bacteroidota bacterium | reverse complement strand
TAATCCCAAACCGAAAATTCAGGATACACATCAACATGATCCCATCTAAAGGGCCTGGCCGGCGGATTCTTAAAAGTGTTGAATAAAAATCCGAACATTTCACCAAGTCCGCAGGTGGAATGCTCCGCATCATAAATTTTGTATTCATAGTTATCCATTACCTGGGGCCAGATTCTGTTCATGTCCTGGTGGTAAGCACGAATAAAATCCTTATCACCATAATTGAGACGAAGATTCATGCCCGCATAATTTTTATATAAATCGATGTGACGGTATTCAACCGGGAAATTCTTGGGACCAACTATGAACTCAGCCGAACCACAAAAATTTCCTGCTCCTGAAAATAAGTGAGGATATTTCCCTCCGATCCAAAAAGTCATGAACCCACCCATGGAAAGGCCAGAGATAGCCCGGTGTTCCCTATCGGCGACAGTATGGTAATGTGTATCGATATAGTCAATGAGCTCGGGATAATATATTGGAAATTGTCGAAAAGTTTCTACGGGGTCAATATTATACGGTCGCAAATTATATTTTTCATCAGGTCCCCGGTTGTAGCCGTCAGACTTGACAACTATCACCTCATGAGTAGAAACAAAATTTGCAATATTATCTCCCTTGCTGTCGACGCCTTTATCAAATTCATCAAACTTCTGGCCTCCATCTCCAAAATAGCGTTGGGACCACCCATGAAGAAAATAAATAACCGGGTATTTTTTCTGAGGACTGTCAAAATAGCCGGGAGGTAAAAAAATACGGTAGTTTCTTATCTCTCCAAACACGTTGCTATAATGCCTGGAATCAATAATGGTTACACTATCTGCATGTTGAGCATTGATGTCAACTGCGAACATTAACATCAGAAAGAAACTGACAATTGATTTAAGTTTGTTTTTCATCCTCTTAACAGGTTAAGATGTATACTGCAAAATACCATTATAATATAATAGAACTTTACAATTGTTGAATGATGGGTATTGGATTTTTTTTATTGGAAGCTTGATCTTAAGAAATGAATTTCGATTTATTATTTTATATTTAGTCAGCGTATCATTGTCTCATCTAAATGATACTTTATGGAAAATGTTGCTTCTCTAACCAGTTGTTTATTTTTTCTCAAGAATTTTACCCGAAGAAGGTTTATTGTCTTACTGGTGATTTTGCATTTTTCAACATTTATCAATGCTCAGAATTCTTTACCAATCATATCTGGTGTTGAACCACAGCCACTGCTGGCACAGGCGATTCGTCTCGAAGAGGCTCTCTCTTTCCTGGGAAGTTCGCTTTCAAAAGAAGATGCGCTACGTCTTAAAGAATTGCAGCAAAAAAAACTTGGCCCTGAAATTACAAAGGCTATTCAGGATATTCTGGACCCGTACTGTCTTGCTATGGTAGACATTAATCCAGAAGCAAGAGTGAAGGTATTGAGAGGACCGGCAAAAGCAAAATTGATCAGGTCAGGTTGGACAAGCTTTCTGGTTAAGGTTCATAATGATGCAGGGGTAACGGCCAAACTTGAAGTGGGGAGCCCTAATGCAGATCCTGTTTTACATATTGCATCTCTTGAACCTCGTGTAAAAAAAGAAAATGTTCTGCTGCCGGGACAAGTAGAAAATCGATTTCTGCAAATGAATCTATACAGAAACCGTCCACTTCTGCCTGACCTTTCGGGTCTTAAGTTAGAGTATGCAGTTTTGCAGATCTATAGCAGGGATGCAGGGATGAGAGAAGCTGAAATAAGTTTTAACATTGGGCAAGGGTCGCAGGACATCGGCTTCCGCAATGCAATCAATATTTTATTCAAAATAAGTCCTTCTGTAAAAGTTGTATTAAGGGTAAAAGATGAAAAAGGATTCCCGACAATGGCTTCTTTTATAATTACAGATGGTATTGAGCGTATCCTAGAGGACTCAATTGAGTATGATTTTAATTCACCGGATTACCGTGCAACGAGGGCACAGTACGAATATTGGATTCGCGCTAAGGAATTGAACGGCATTTACCCGCTTCCCTGCCGCCGAGTGGCTGCTTATGATGAGTATCCTGATTTTTTCTTTCAGCCCCAAGTTTACCGTTCGGATGGAGAACATGTGGATCTTCCGCCGGGAAAATATAATGTGACATTTACACGCGGTCCCGAATACATTACGCAAACAAAGGAATTAGTTGTGCCTTTCGGCAAAGATTCAATTGAAGTTTCGTTCGAATTGAAAAGATGGATTGATATGGCAGATATTGGATGGTATAGTGCCGATCAGCACATTCATGCAGCGGGCTGTGCCCATTATGAAAGCCCTGAAGAAGGTGTGCCACCAATCGATATGTGGCGACAAATATGGGGAGAAGATTTAAATGTTGGAGCTGTATTATCATGGGGTACGAGTTGGTACCATCAAAAAAGTTTTTTTACCGGTCAAACGAATGCTCTTTCGACGAAGGAAAACATTATTCATTATGATATGGAAGTATCCGGATTTCCATCTTCTCATGCAGGCCATTTGGTATTGTTAAGATTAAAAGAAGATGACTATCCCGGCACTACCCAAATTGAAGAATGGCCCAGTTGGACGTTGCCGGTGCTGAATTGGGCTAAATCACAAGGTGCTGTTGTTGGATATGCTCATGCAGGCTCCGGATTGGCGCCCATAGAGCCGACAATAAAACTTCCAAACTATATTATGCCAAAAATGGATGGCATCGGAGCGAATGAATACATCGTAACCGTCACACAAAATGCCGTGGATTTTTATGGTGTAGGAGACACTCCGGCTCCCTACGAATTGAATATGTGGTATCACACGCTGAATTGCGGATTCCGACCCAGGCTCAGCGGAGAAACAGATTTTCCCTGCGTTTTCGATGAGAGGGTTGGAGTCGCGCGCAGCTATTTCAAACCCGAAAACACTTTGAATTATGATAATTATGTGGCAGCAATAAAAAAAGGCAGATGTTATGTTTCTGATGGTCGTTCTCATATCATTGACTTTTCGGTTAACGGACTTGAAGTGGGTACGAATAATAGTGAGTTGTCTTTGGCCGGATATCAGAAATTGAAGATAAAAGCTAAAGTTGTGGCGTACCTGCAGCCTGAACAGGATGAAAAAGGAGCAGCCATTGCACACAGACCTATTGATCATGTTCCATACTGGAATATAGAAAGAGCCCGCATTGGAACAACAAGAAGCGTCAGGGTTGAACTTATTGTTAATGGCGAAGCCGTCGATACAACAGAAATTGTTGCGGATGGAAAATGGCAGGATATAAGTTTCAGTTATTCAATCAAACAATCCGGTTGGGTTGCATTAAGAATCTATCCGGGTTGTCATACAAATCCTGTTTTTGTTATTGTAGATGGAAAACCTATTCGTATACAACGCAGTGTTGAATGGTGTCGTAAAGCAGTGGATCAATGCTGGAAAATGAAACAGGGAAACATTCGTCCTGAAGAACGCCCTGCGGCTGAAGCTGCTTATGATAAGGCCCGCAGGATTTATGATGAGATGATGGAAGAAACTTCAATTAAAGAAAAATAAAACTCTGAAGGTTTAAATTCCTTCGCGTGCCTGTGAGTAGACCCATTTTCGTGAGCGTTTGTTAATGCAATGCAAATTGATCAGGAGCTTCTTCAACCGTTTTGTTTCCAAATGAATCCGTGGCTTCAATGACGACTCTGTAAAAACCAAATTTCTGTTCCGGTATTTTTTTGCTGAATACATTATCACCTTTCACGCGGTCTTCTGATATTCCGTCATCCTTCAATTCGATTTCAAATGATTTTTCGGGATCATCTTTTTTGATGAGTCTTGCTTTCACATATTGAATTTTAGAACCATCGTAAATCTTGGTCTGTAAAGTATTATCACCTTCAATATGCACCCAGCTAATGTTCGGAGCTGTTTTGTCATTTCCTTTTACTTTTATTTTAATCACTCCTTGTTTTATGATATGCAGTGGGTGATCAGGAAGCCAATATTCTGCAAAAAATTCAATGGAGTGATTTTCGGGACAATTTGAAGAAAGTAAGGGTATCGAATATTTAGCGGAAGCACCGACCCAGTCGAAATCAGACCAGTCATCAGATATCCTGGTATTTACGCCAAAAGGATTTACATATTTATCTGATGAAAATAAATTAGTGCGCCAATATTTATTATTATCCCTAACAAGTATGACTATTGATTCCCCGGGATTTGCTACCCCATCACCATTTCCATTGCCGAGCAATATCGTTTCAATATTATTGCCTCCTTTCGCAACTGTAAATATTTTTCCATCCGCTATTTCAAAATCTTTTATTTCAGGCAAGTCTTTCTTTAATGGTATTTCAAAAAATTCAACCCATTCATTTTTATTTTCATCCTGTATCGTCAATTTAAATTTTTCGATTTCAATACTATCAGCTTGTACAAAGAACGTAAATGGAGTTTGGCAAACCTGCATTTCATTCACAGCAATGTTGCCGAAGCTCGATTCACTTTGTTTTATATTCGCAGTGCTTTTTGTTGCTGATAATTTTGCTCTTATGTTTTTTCCTTCAGACAATCCTTTGTTAAGCAATTTTATTGAAACAGCAACATCTTTCCCAATTGTTGCCCAACTCATATTTTCAATTTGAACTGCTGCGATACAAATGCTGCGATACAAATGTTTGGCTTATCTGTAATTTTATTGACTCCAATTTCATGAGCATTCCCATTAAGGCTAATCCGCAACCTGCCTGAATTATCACTCAGGGTGTTTTGTTGCATAGCTTTTGAGCTTTTAAGATCAACGTCATTGATCACGTACAATTGGTTCTTTTCATATACAGCAGCCGTTGTTACCGATAAATCTACAAACGGTATAATTTCACCGTCCGGCACAAATTTCCTTACTATACATCTGAAGCCCCTTTTATCAACATTTTCGAGGACGGTAAACCCCGGAACATCCCGGTCGGAACTAACATGATAATCCCATACTGAAAATTCCGGGTATACATCAATATGGTCCCATCTCAAAGGTCTTATCGGGGGATTCGCAAATGTCTTCAGGAAAAATCCAAACATTTCACCAAGTCCGCAACTTGAATGATCGGCATCATAAATTTTGCATTCGTAATTATCCATAACCTGCAACCAGATTCTGTTCAGGTCCTGGTGGTAACTTCGAATAAAATCCCTGTTACCATAATTAAGGCGAACATTCATGCCTGCATAATTTTTATACATATCGATGTGGCGGTATTCAACCGGCAAATTTTTCGGACCAACCTCTAATTCAGTCGAACCGCAAAAATTACCTGCAGCACAAAACAGATCGGGATATTTTCCTCCAATCCAAAACGTCATAAAACCACCCATGGACAAGCCGGAGATTGCCCTGTGCTCCCTGTCCGCAAGCGTGCGATAATGTGTATCGATATAATGGATGAATTCGGGAAAATAAATTGGAAACTGGCGAAAAGTTTCCACGGGGGCAATATTGTAAGGTCGCACATAATATTTTTCACCTGGGCCTCTGTTATAGCCGTCAGACTTAACCACAATCACCTCATGTCTGGATACGAAATTTGCAATATTATCACCATTGTTTTGATTGCCTTTGTCAGCGCTCCATTGTCCTTCAGCTCCATCACCGAAATATCTCTGGGACCAGCCATGAAGAAAATAAATCACAGGATATTTTTTCAGAGGATTGTCAAAATAGCCCGGGGGTAAAAAAATACGATAATTTCTTGTCTCTCCAAACACGTTGCTATAATGCCTGGAATCAATAATGGTTACACTATCTGCATGTTGAGCATGAGTGGGGGAGGAGAATAGGAGCAAAAAGAAAAAGCAAGGGAATAGGGCCTCGTTCTTCATTTGTTTTGGAAATTTGTTCTTCATTAGCCTTTAAAAATGGAATTTCATCAGCAGATATTTGTCAGATTTATTGTAAGGAAAATTTAGTCCGATGCTAGAGCTGATCCGCATCGCATGCGACTATAATAACTGCTTCAGTAAATATCCGAAAAATCCAACAATAGTTGCGAGCTTGCTGAGGTAATAAAAAAAATGGGTTAGCATTGCATCGTCATTCCAGGCAGCAAACAAAGAGGGCTAATCATTTTACTGATGACGCCAAACAATAAAATGAATCTTCTGTATGAAAAAATCATTTACCATAACGAGCATCTTTCTAATTTTTTGCATTTTATCTATTGCACAACAGAAAGCAACGATTAAGGAGTACGCAAAAAATTTTAAAACCTATCCGTTCTCGGATCCCAACCCTATACCGGAACCGGGAAAGATTTATCCTTACTATAGGTTTGACGGTTACACCAATTCCCCCGTACAAAAAGAATGGAAAGTGGTTGAGTTGGAAAACGATTATATTAAAGTGATGATATTGCCTGAAATCGGTGGCAAAATATGGGCGGCCATCGAAAAAACAACAGGCAAGCCTTTTATCTACTATAACCATGTTGTAAAATTCAGAGATGTAGCCATGAGAGGACCCTGGACAAGCGGGGGCATCGAACCTAATTATGGCATTATTGGCCATACTCCAAACTGTGCCACACCGGTCGATTACCTAACAATACGGAAAGCGGACGGAAGTGTTAGCTGTGTAATTGGAGTATTAGACCTGCTTACACGTACATCATGGCGAATAGATATTAACCTGCCTGCAGATAAAGGATATTTTACTACGAGTTCATTTTGGTACAACGCTTCTTCAATTGAGCAACCTTATTATACATGGATGAACACCGGCATTAAAGCCGATGGCAACCTTCAATTTATTTATCCGGGAACAAAATACCTGGGACATGAGGGTGAATACAGCGACTGGCCAATAAACCGGGAAAATGGAAAAGACATTTCATTTTATAAAAACAATGATTTTGGTGGATATAAATCCTATCATGTATTTGGAAAGTACACAGACTTCTTTGGAGGATACTGGCACGATGAAGATTTTGGCATGGGCCGGTATTCTACTCATGATGACAAGGCAGGTAAAAAAATATGGATATGGGGATTATCACAGCAGGGAATGATATGGGAAAAGCTGCTCACCGATACAGATGGCCAATATGTGGAGGTGCAGAGTGGAAGGCTGTTTAACCAATCAGCCGACAATAGCACGTTTACTCCTTTCAAGCACAAAGGGTTTTTACCGCACACAACTGATGTGTGGACAGAATACTGGTTCCCGGTAATAAAAACAAAAGGATTTGTAGTAGCTAATAATTTTGGTGCATTGAACATCAAACGCGAAAATGAGTTTTTAAAAATTTATTTTTCTCCCCTGCAAAGAATTAATGACGAATTAAAAATAACATCTGGCAATAAGATTATTTACACGAAAGTGCTCAATGCAAGTCCACTTCACCCGTTCGCCGATTCGCTAAAGATCGGAACCAGCGAAAAAAAGTTGGTAGTAACTCTTGGAAACAAACTGAAGTATGAAGAAGACTCTTCAGCCAATGTATTAAGCCGCCCGGTGCAAACACCTCAAAATTTCAACTGGAACTCTACCTATGGTCTTTATCTGCAGGGCAAAGAAAATATCCGTGAACGGGAATATGTAAGGGCAAAACAAAAGTTAATGGCTTGCCTGCAAACAGATCCCTATTATGCTCCCGCTTTGACCGATCTTTCCATGCTCCTCTACCGAAGCGGCAACTACGAGGAAGCATTGCGAATGGCGAAAACTGCTTTGTCGGTTGATACGTATGACCCTGCTGCAAATTATTATTACGGTTTGATTAATCTCAGTCTTGGAAACACAACCGATGCTAAAGACGGTTTCGATATTGCTTCGTTAGACGTACTATTTCGTGGCGCTTCCTACACTAATCTTGCCGTGATTTATTTACGGGAAAATAATCTGGAAAAAGCGATGGAGTATGCGCGCAAATGCATTGACTTCAACAAATATGCAGTGGATGCCTATCAAATCCTTTCCCTGGTTTACCGCCTCCAGAACAACAGGGAGCGGGCGAAGAAGATACTGGATACGCTCAAGCTGTATGATCCTCTCAATCATTTTGCACGATTTGAAAAATATTTATGGCAACCAACAACGGAAAACAAGGCACAGTTTACAGGTTTAATCAGAAATGAAATGCCACAGGAGACCTACCTGGAACTGGCGACCTGGTATTTTAACATCGGCAGGAAAGAAGATGCTGCCAAAATATTACAATTATCACCAGCAAATGCCGAAGTATTATATTGGCAATCGTTTCTCGCAAACACACCATTGAATGTTGATCAGCTACATCCGGATCTGGTATTCCCTTTCCGTTCCGAAACCGCGGAAGTGTTGAAAACTCTTATTCAAAAAAACGACTACTGGTTGCTGAAATATCATCTTGCTTTAATTCAATGGAGCTATGATAACATATCCCTGGCAAAGCAGCTTTTTGAGGCGTGTGGTAACATGCCTGACTATGCGCCCTTTTATGCCGCCAGGGCTAAGTTTAACATGAAGAATGACAGCGGTAAAGTACTCAGCGATCTTCAGCGGGCTGCAAACCTGGATAAAGGCCAATGGCGATACGGAAATGGTTTAGTCAACTATTATTTATCGCAAAAACAATATGAGCAAGCACTGAAGGTGGCAAAGGAATATCAAAATCAATTTCCTGCTAACTATATAATAGGTATGCTCTATGCAAAGACATTGGTGCTCAGTAAACAATATAACACCGCCAACACGGTACTTAAAACAATTCAGCTTTTACCTAGCGAAGGCGCTACAGAAGGACGGCAGTTATATAGAGAAAATCAATTGATGCTGGCACTGGATGAAATGGAAAAAAAGAACTATAAAAATGCCTTGCAATACATTGCGGCGTCAAAACAATGGCCTGAAAACCTTGGCGTGGGAAAGCCCTATCCTGAAGATATAGATGAAAGGGTGGAGGATTGGTTGGCTTACGAAAACTATGTGAGACTGGGGGATAAAGAAGCTGCAAGACAAATGCTTGATGTAATACTTGCATTCAAGCCATATAAAGATGAAAGTGGCAATATTATCCCATCAGTAAAAAACCTGGTTACTGCATGGGCACTGCAAAAAACCGGCAAGGCCGATGAAGCAGAAAAATTATTAAAGCGTTGGATTGAAAAAGAACCTGGAAACAAGTTAGCAAAATGGACAATAGATGCGTACAACGGTAATTATTCCAAACTGCCCGATGAAATTCAAACCGATGAAAACTATCGGGTGTTACAGGGGTGGATAACAATTTCAGTGAAACAATAAGATGATTAAGACACCATGAAAAGAAGGGACTTGCGGGACTGCGTCCGCCGATGCTTACAGAAGAAAAAGCCCACCGTAGCTAAAGCTTCGGTGGGCGAAGGCGGGCACAAGGGGGAATATCCAACACAATATTCCTTGTAATATCTCTTATGGTTAGGTCGTCATGCAGTTTATCTTCATCGCCATTATCGAACAGCCTTGAAATATTACCAATGATCCGATACCCTGACGTATTTAATTGGTTACTCAATTTTCGCTGGCAACCAAAGAATTTACAGAAGCCTCAATAATTGCTTTGGCAACAGCTTCCGGCTGCGACATGAATATAACATGGCTGCCTTTAATCTCTGTAACTTTTGTATTTGAGCGTTTATACATGTTATGCTGAATTTCCGGTGCAATACTTTTATCTTCTGTTGCTACAAGACCGTACGCTGGTTTATCATTCCACGCAGCATGTGTAATTGGTGTAACAAATCCTTTGGCATAAAAAGCGCCTTGTGATGCACACATAAAATCTGCTTCTTCCTTGCTGATGTCGGCACAAAACCCTGCATGATATTTAGCCTTGTCATAATAAACAATTCCTTTATCGTCTGGAGGCAAAACCCCATTTTCAGGAGCTGGTGGAGCGCTCTGTAACCATTGCAAAGCCGATTCTCCCTGTTCTGGATGAAAAGCTGCAACATAAACCAACGCTGCGACTTTTGGATGATTACCAGCCTCTGTAATTGCCGCGCCTCCCCAGGAGCAGGTCATAATTAAAGGAATCTAAAGGCAGATCAAATTAGAAGTAGAATTTGGGGGTGGTAAAAGATCCCTGGGGAAATCCCAAAGCAGTATTCAACATCAATGGAAAAATAAACCGGAAAGATTGGGGATTGACCTGGAATGCAGCTTTAGAAACAGGCGGAGTTCTGGTAAGTGAGGATGTCTGGATCGGCCGTGAAGTGCAATTGGTAAAACAATCTTAGACGATGTAACCTGGGCTTCAAAATAATTTTCTCCCGAAATTAATTTATTAATCGCTAAGCAAAATATCGTTGCATTAGCTAAGTTCGCATTGGAATATATTAAATCGCATTTCACAAAAAAGCAAATTCATGTTAGCATTAGAAACATTTGCACCGGATTTTGAACTCAACTGTACACCAGATCAGAAATTAAAATTGAGTGAATTGCGTAGTAAAAAAATCATCCTGGCATTTTATCCTGCGGACTGGAGTCCCGTATGTAGCGACCAGATGAGTCTTTACAATGAAATGCTGAAATTTTTCTCCAGGCATAACGCACAGTTAATAGGTATTTCGGTAGACAGTAAGTGGTGTCATTTAGCATTTAGTGAAAATCACAAGTTTCATTTCCCATTGCTTGCAGATTTTGAACCCAAGGGTGCGGTATCCAAATTGTATGAAGTCTATGATGAAAAAGAAGGAGAAAGCCTGCGTGCATTATATGTATTAGATGAAAAGGGAATCATTCGCTGGAATTATTTATCGCCTGCCGGGATAAATCCGGGAGCGGATGGAATACTGGATGCCCTCGAAGATTTAGATAAATCAAAATCAATACAATCGTGAGTCAATTAAAACCTGCTGTAAACAGCAAAGATCATGTCCAGGGAAAAAATGAAGCTCCGCTTGAATTAGTTGAGTATGGAGACTATCAATGCCCTCATTGCGGCCATGCTTACCCGATAATAAAAAATGTACAGCGAAGTTTGGGTGCCGATCTAAAATTTGTTTTTCGAAATTTTCCATTGTCGGAAATGCATCCGGATGCCTTCAACGCTGCTGTGGCCGCAGAAGCCGCCGAATTGCAACAAAAATTCTGGGACATGCATGATATTATTTTTGAGAACCAGCAGAAATTAGATATGATAAGTCTATTTTTTTATGCCAAAACAATTGGCCTGGATCTGGAACGCTTTAAAAATGATATTCAGAAAAGCACACTCATAGTTAAAGTGGAGCAGGACTTTGAAAGCGGTGTCAGAAGCGGGGTAAATGGTACACCTTCATTTTTTATTAACGGGAAAAAATATAATGGTGATTGGGAAGAGGATGCGTTCAATCAATATTTGAAAAGTCAATTATCCGTTACTTAATTCTTTTTGAATATTATCTGTTTGTAAACATAAATTCTTAGAATGTCAACTGTCTGGTTCAAAATTAATTTAGTCTGCTTAACGATTTAAGAATTCGAGGAAGTTTTACACGAGAACTAGCATTAGGCAAAAAAAATCACGTCATGAAGGGCTCATTTGAAATAACATTCCGATCAAAAAATTATCATTTGTCTTTGCAGAATGAAAAAACTGGACATTTAGAAGGAAAGGCTGAAGAAAGAACTACATAATTCAAAGTGAATAAGGCGCGCAGATACTCAAAAATATTCAATAGAACTTAACTTAACAAACTATCATTATTCCCATTCACATCCTTCCTTTATGCGAACGAAAATGTTGATATCAATTACGAATCATCCAGACCGATCTTTCGCATAACCTCTTTATGAATTCCTTGTCGCCTTTCAAATTCGCAATGATCACTTTGATTTTCGCAATCGCTTGAAATTTGCGATGCCTGACCTTTGACCACCATTAATAGTCAAACCCAATACATTGTTCATAGACATCAGTTTAGAACAAACAGAACCGCAATTAGCAAGAGGCAAAGCAAAGGCCGAGGAGATCGGCATTCCGATATACGTCGCCAAAACCTGGGAGAACACGATCTGAAAATTAAACTGACAAATAACTAATCATTATGTCAATTCAAACACTCAATACTCGTTACACTGAAGCCTCAACCGAACGAGAATCCTTCGTCACTCAAAATATTCGCTTTATATGGAACTTAAGTTCAAGAAAATAGACGGACTAAACATTAGATATGCTCAACATTCAGCGGGTGCACAAGAAAACATATTGTGGTTATCACCGTTGCCCGAGAGCATCCTTGCTTTTTCCGCCTTATGGCAAACACTTTCAACAAAATTCAACTTGCTCGCTATTGATCTGCCGGGCATGGGACATTCGGAAGGGCGAAGCGATTTATACACCACCCGGAAAATGGCAGGATTCGTCCATGAAGTGATCGAAAGTTTTCAATTCCATAATCCGCATATCGTCGGACCGGATGTCGGGACACCGATAGCTCTCTTCTGTGCAAGGGATTTTCCGGATAAAATAAAAAGTCTGATCGTAAGCGGCGGCGCTTGCGTGTACCCATTCCAGGTGGGAACAATTTTGCATGATCTGCTCAATGCCTCCGATTTGTCAGGCTTTTTGAAAACCCCGGCCTCCGATGCCATTAATCGATCGTTAAGCGAGCTTGAAAAGTATCAATTGCCTTCTCATATATACGAGGACTATCTCAATATGTATAACGGAGAAAACTTTTTTCCGCATGCTGTACAAATTCTAAGGAGCTATTTACAAGACATTCCGTTGCTAAACGGATCACTCGATAATCTGCAGACGCCGGTACAGATTATCTGGGGACAGCATGACGGAATTGCCACAGTGCAAAACGCTCATACCCTGCATCAGCGACTGCCTAAAAACAATATGCATATCATTGAGAACGGCAAGCATTATACCTGGGAGGAAAATGCGGAAGAATACCTCCGCGTACTTGAGAAATGGGTTGATGGCGGTTGGCAACAGGCATAGATAGATTTTCTTTAGGTAGACAGGCGGTAAATTTGAGGTGGATCGATCTGCATTTTAAAATGATGTGAATGCTTCATGTAACACTGTGTTTAGTTCGCTTTT
>VBAQ01000161.1 GCA_005883765.1 Bacteroidota bacterium | reverse complement strand
CTTTGCAGTTAAAATCTCTTCCCCTCAATGGATTGAGAATCCATCATGGAGTCTGATTCTGGTTGCCAAATCTGTTTCATATTGGGACAATTATTTGAGCCCTCATAGTAGAATAAACAAGTTAGGCAAACAGGCTGAGAGCATTAAAATCGAAACATTATGGAGAAACAAACAAAAAGAAAGGAAGAAAGTAAAAAGATCAATGTTGTAAAAATGCCTGTTGTAAACTCTGATGCAGCAGGTATAGACGTCGCGGCTACTACGCATGCAGTAGCAGTGCCGCCAGGCAGGGATACTGTGAATGTAAAAGAGTTCGGAGCATTTACGGAAGATCTGTTAGCAATAGCAGAGTGGTTGAAAAAATGCGAAGTAACCAAGGTCGCAATGGAAAGTACAGGAGTTTATTGGAAGCAATTGTATTTAGTCTTAATTGAGCATGGTTTTGAGGTATCACTGGTTAATTAAGGAATGTAACAGGCAGAAAAACGGATATGGACGATGCGCAGTGGATACAAAAAATTGCATAGCTGCGGATTGTTGACCAGTAGTTTTCTTCCTGATGATTCAACGGAAAGTTTAAGAAACCTGGTTCGGCATCGTAAGAAGCTGATAGATGATGCCAGCAGATATGTTCTAAGAATGGAGAAGGCTTTGGAACTGATGAATGTAAAAATACATAGTGTGATCAGTGATCTGATGGGAAAGACAGGTACAGCCATAGTAGAAGCGATCATTGCGGGAGAAAGAAAGCCGGAAAATTTTATGCAGCATATTGATTATAGGATAAAAGCGGATCATGAAGAAATCAAAAAATCATTGCAGGGAAACTGGAGAACCGAACATCTCTTTTTGTTGGAAGAGAATTACAAATTGTATGGTTTTTTGCAGGAAAGAATCATTAGTTGTGAAAAAGAAATTGAGGTTCATCTGCAAAAAATGGTTGCCATGAACAATGAAGGGATAATAGAAGAATTACCAAAAGAAGGAGTTCTAAAAAAAACGAAAGTAAAGAAAGGTAAGAACCAGCCTCAATATAACGTGAGGGAATATTTATTAAGAATACATGGTGTGGATGTAATTGACATTTTTGGAATCAGAGAAAGTTCTGCGTTGGAAATACTGGCCGAAACAGGAACAGACTTATCGAAATGGGAGAATGAAAAAAAGTTTGTGTCCTGGTTAAATCTTTGTCCGAATAATAAAATTACTGGAGGCAAGCTTATCAGCAGTACCGTGTTAAAGAAAAAAGCAGGACTTGCAACAATGGCATTTAGAGCAGCGGCAAATAGTGTACAGAAAAGTGATCATTGGCTTGGTGATTATTTTAGAAGAAAGAAAGCGAAAGGAGGAAACAAGTATGCTGTCATTGCAACTGCCAGAAAAATAGCGATCATCTACTATAAAATGGTGAGACATAAACAAGGCTTTAAGCCAATGGATGCGGACGAGTATAGAGAAAATTATAGAGCAGCGAAAGTTGCCTGGCTTGAAAAACAACTGGCCAAACTGAAGGCAGCGGCGTAGAAGTTATATAGTAGAGGGGATGCGGAGTGCACGACGCTCGGAGTGATGGTGGGGTGAGGCAGAAATTCTAAGCCGAGTGCTCGACGTTCGAAGTCATGAGGGTGAAGTAGAAAATAGTAACTTGTCGATTTATGAGCAGGGCCAAGAATAAATCAAACCGACTAACAGACAAATATTTGGGTACACTTCACCAGGGAGCAAGGGCTTCAACTCGCCAGCATGCAAAAGAGCTCCGTCATTCAACTACAAACGCTGAACAAAAACTTTGGTCGCTGATACGCAACAGGCAACTCAAAGGAAAGAAATTCAGAAGGCAACATGCCGTTGCGAATTACATACTTGATTTTTATTGCAATGAATGCAAACTAGCCATCGAACTGGATGGCAACTTCCATACGCAAACTGAAACAAAAAACTATGGCGAGTTAAGAACGCTGTCGTTGAATGAACAAGAAATTACGTTGTTACGATTTTGGAATGAGCAAGTGCTTGATGAGCCGGAAAGAGTATTGCGGAAGATTTCTGAACATTTGTAAAAATCTTTTATTCTCCCAAGCCGTCAACCGCCTGCGACTGCGTCACCATTCCAAAATCAAACTGCATTTCGTTGAGCTTACGGTAAAGACCGTTACGGTTCATCAGTTCAATGTGGCTACCGGCTTCAGCCACAACGCCTTTATCAATCACTACAATTTTATCTGCATTGCGAATTGTCGAAAGTCGGTGTGCGATCACAAAAGAGGTGCGGCCCTTCATCAGGTTGTCCAGCGCCTCCTGCACCAGCTGCTCGCTCTCACTATCTAACGATGAAGTAGCCTCATCTAAAATTAAAATAGCAGGATCCTTTAAAATGGCGCGGGCGATCGCAATTCGCTGTCGCTGGCCTCCACTTAATTTTATGCCTCTTTCTCCAACTATCGTCTCATATTGCTCCGGAAAATTTTTTACAAACTCATGAGCATTGGCGGCTTTGGCAGCTTCTACGATTTCCTCTTCGCTGGCACCCGGCTTTCCGTAAGCAATATTCTCTTTGATGCTGCCACCGAACAACATCACATCCTGCGGAACAAAAGCCATTTGTCGCCTCAATTGTGAAAGAGGAAATTCTCGCGCCGGTCGCTCATCAAAATAAATCGTGCCGCTGTCAGGTTCATAAAAATGCAACAGAAGCGATGCTATGGTCGACTTGCCTGCACCACTGGGTCCGACTATGGCTACCTGCTCACCATTGCTGGCTGTAAGCGACAGATCTTTTAATACGACTATGTCTTTGCGACTGGGATAACTGAATGCCACATGCTCAAGTCGCACATGACCGTTTAGGATATATTGCGGTTGTACTTCAATCGGCGTCAGCTCCACGGCTTCGCCCCCGCTGCGCAAAATTTCCCTCACGCTCTGCGTAGCGCCCAGCGTTTTTTGTAATTGCGAAAACATATCGGCAAAGCCTGCAAACGTACCGCCCACAAACATGGAGAAGATCACGAACATGACGAGCACGCCGATCGTGAGCTCACTGGATTGGATCATGCGGCCACCATACCAGATCACAAATGCAAGCGTGCCAAACAAACTGAAGATCATGAATGCTACAAATGCGCCACGATATCTTGCGTTGCTGATAGCCGTTGATACGACAGCCTTCAAACTCTTTACGTAGCGGGTGATCTCCTGCCATTCACTGGTGAATGCCTTTACGATGGAGATACCATGAAAGGTTTCCTGCACAATGGTCCCGCTGTCGGCAAGCTGATCCTGTGTTTTGCGGGCCATCTTCCGAATACGTTTCCCAAATGTGACTGCTACAATGGCAAGAAGTGGAACAACAGACAACATCACCAGCGCCAATTTAGGACTGATCCAAAAAATAAAAAACAATCCGATAATGAGCGTGAACACGCCGCGCAAAAATTCAGCGAGCGTAAATGAGATTGCGTCCTGTATCTGCGAAAGATCGGAAGAGATGCGGTTGCTTAATTCACCAACTCTTTTTTCTGTAAAAAAACTCATCGGCATACTAAGCAGTTTGCTGTATACATCTTTGCGCATATCGGCCAAAGATCTTTCTCCTACTGCCGTGAGCAAATACACTCTCATGAATGAAAAGAAAGTTTGCACCGTGAGCTGACAAAAAATAAGTAGCAATGCCGTATTTAAACTCCAATGAATGTTCTTTAATCCAAACCCAAATTTTGAACCGGTAGCAATCCCCGGAAGTGCGGCGCCCGGGGAGGCCGCATCAATCATTTTTCCCAGGAAAAGCGGGAACAAACTGGTAGAGAATGCCGTGAGTGCAATGAACACCATGCCCAGAATGAATTTGCCGCGGTAAGGTCTTAGGTATTTGTAAAGAGCGAGTGCCTGCCGCAAATTTTCCTTGTTGATCTTTGCTTTGGGAGTTTTGGAGTCCTTTAAATTAATTGGGTGACGGGCCATGGAATAGTATTCAGTGTTTGGTATTCAGTATTCAGATGTGTGAATCTGCAAGTTAATTATTCTGCTCTGCAGAAGTGAACTGTCGTCGGCGAATTGCCGATAATTTGGTGTGAAGGCTCGTGCGCGTTCCGTAAGAGTAAGCTAGTTCTTCGTGTCGCGCTTCAATCTTACCCCCATCAGCATTTCCTGATAGGTGATATCCGCTATGCCTCTCCATATTGAGGGGACTGTAGAGTTGTCGATTCGGGGAAATTTCATGGGGTGAGGCCGAAACGTAAAAAATCTCAAAACAAACCCTTCATCCATCCTCCATCCACTGCCAATGAAATCCCCGTGATATAGCTGGCTCGCTCACTAACCAGGAATGCGACAGCGGCAGCAAACTCTTCCGGCTTAGCAAAACGTCCCAACGGAATTTCAGCTCTTGCGCTTGCAAAGGAGGGCGTGCTTTCAATTAACTCCTTTAATCTTTCAGTTTCAGTATATCCAGGCATAACGTTATTCACTGTGATATTATGTGACGCCAATTCATTGGCCAAAGTTTTTATCAACCCAACAATGGAAACGCGAACAGCATTTGACAAGATCAAGTTGTTGATCGGTTGCTTTACCGCCATGGATGTGATAGCAATAATCCGTCCCCATTGCTGTTTTTTCATGCCGGGCAAGAAGCCATTGATCAAGCCAACAACTGGTGTCAGAAGCTGATGATAAGTTTTATCCCAATCTCTTTGCGTGAACTCTTCAAATTTTCCTGCAGGAGGGCCTCCGGAATTTGTGACGAGAATATCGACCACATTGTACGCCCGAAGAGTGTGCTTGATAATCTGGTCTCGTTCGATTTCATCAGATAAGTCGCCGGCAAGAGCCAGGACTTTTCTATCTGTTTTATTTTCTATTTCACTTTTTGTCTTTTCAAGATTCTCCTGGTTGCGGCCACAAATAATAACATTGGCTCCTTCCTGCGCCAATTCAAGAGCAACGCTTTTACCCAGCCCCTGGGTGGAGGCGGCTACAAAGGCGGTTTTATTTTTTAATCCAAGATCCATAGCGCAAAATTCGAAATCCGAATTTAGAAATCCGAAATAAGACCCTACATTTCCAAAATGACCTTCATTCATTTTCGGATTTCGGATTTCGAATTTCGGATTTCAAAAACTTACTTTCTTAAATAGTCATCCGTCTTGTCCAGCCAATCCTGTCGCGGGGGTGACCATGTATCTATTTCCTCTACCTCACCAATCATAAGTGCCTCATGTGGCAGATTTGATGGAATCACGATCACATCTCCCGGATACAGGTCCATTACCTGTTCTTTGTTTTGTCCAAACCAAAAACGCATTTGTCCGGAGAGCAGTTGTGTCACCTGTTCATGCACGTGATGGTGCAATGGTACGAGAAAGCCATCCTTGAATTTTATTTTCGCGATCATTATTTTTTCACCCCAAATCATTTTTCGAAACATGAAAGGATTTACCTCTTCGGTTGGAATGGATTCCCAATTTAGTTTTTCGATCATAAGCAGTGAAGTTATTTGACAGTTTAAGCACGAATCAATGAGCCCAGCTACTTAAAAAAAAGATGAAGGGATTCTTCTCCTTCATCTTTCATTCAATTATCTAAATCATTAAACTTTTAATATCTCTGCACAACGTGGTATATAAATCTCTGTGGTTCCCCTACTACTCCCCCCGCGGCGCGTCTTTGCTTGAGTAAATCTGAACTCCAGAATGCACGTGCCTTAGTGGAATCGATTATTGCCCCCACCAAGATTACTTTGTGGTTGTCGTCCGCATCGTGACCATATGCTCTCGCTACTAAGCCATTGTCCGTTTTTAGTTGCATGGTACTATCAAAAGATCTTTTCCACCTATCCCAATCTTTAACTGTAAAGCTCGACCGGGACCGGAGGTCTGTGCTGATCGTAGCAGTGTCCTGCCAGACCATTGTAACAAATCTAATTGTAGGTGCACCCATTACACCGCCTTTTTCCATGGCTTTTTTGAGACCAGGGCTCTTAGCAAATGCTTTTGCTTTTGTCATATCATCCACTTTCACGGCCACCAAAACCATACTAGTGTCCTGCGCACCGCGTCCAATGACATAGCTGTGTATTCCATTAGCGAGTCTCATGGAGTCATGTTCATCATAAGAGGCTTTCCATTTGGCAAAATCTTTCACCTTGTGGGTTACTACCATCATATCTTGCGGCGTGGTCACAATCGTGCTGGTTGCAGTCGGACTCGTAGGAGCCGTGGCGTTGGTAGTGTCCGTGGTTGTGGCTGTGGTGTCAGTGCTGGATTTTTGTTCACTTCCACCTCCGCCGCAGGAGATCAAGAAAAATGCCATAGCTGTGCAAAGCAGCATGCTGATAAATCTGTGCTGGTTCATTGGTTTCAATTTTAGAAGATTATTTTATGGTCAAAACTTCTTATTAAAAAAATTTCGTCTTAATACCTCTGTACTACATGATACATGAAACGCTGTGGCTCGCCGACAACGCCCCCCGCTATTCGTCTTTTTTTCAGTAAGTCCGAACTAAAATATGCGCGTGCCTTTGCGGTATCTGTAACAGCCGATACTATTGCCACTTTATGGTTATCGGCCGTCTCATGACCATAGGCCCTTAGCTTTAGGCCATTGTCTTCATTTAGCGCGCGGGTGCTGTCAAAGACTTTTTGCCACTTGTCCCAATCTTTTACAGTGATGTTAGTCCTTACGCGGAGGTCAGTACTCACATTACCAGTGTCCTGGAATACCATTGTCATGAATTTAATCGTTGGTGCACCGATCACACCGCCCTGCTGCATAGCCTTTTTTAGGCTGGGGCTGTTAGCAAAGGCTTTTGCTTTTTGCATGTCATCCACCTTTACGGCCACAAGCACCATACTGGTGTCCATTGCTCCACGTCCGACTACGTAACTATGAACTCCGCCTGCCGTTCTCAATGAGTCATGCGCATCGTATGAAGCTTTCCATTTGGCAAAATCCTTTACTTTATGGGTTGCAACCATCATGTCTTGCGGCGTAGTGATGATCGTGCTGGCGGCAGGTTGCGTAGCCATGGTGCTCGCAGTAGTGGTATCGGTCTTGGCGGTTGTAGTGTCAGTGGTCGATTTTTCTTCACTCCCACCCCCGCCGCAGGAGATCAAAAAAAACACCATCGCTGTACAAAAAAGCAAACTGATAAATCTGTGCTGATTCATTGGTTTTAATTTTAAAAGTTAACAAATAGAGGGATTGGGGAACTCGGCTGCAAGGGGTAAGGAGCAATAAATTTAGCGCTTATTATCTATGTCCGCCAAATTTTTATAGATGAAGGGTGGTATCATTTTCTATGTCACCATTTTTTTCCAAATAACCATGGTTTCCATTTTGAAAAGCTGCGACCATCTCTGGCTGAAGCAACTTGTTTAACTTTACCGCCTGTTACCGTGGCTATGCCAAGAATAATCGTCTTGCTTTTATTGTCGGGTATTATCTTGTGCGGATCTTCCGGGAAAAAGATGGACGCACGGCAAGAAGAATTCCCCGATGAACTAGTTCATTTTATTCCTTACAAAGAAAATCCTGTCTTCGCAGGCACACATAGATCTACATGGGATAGCGAGATTCGCGAGAGAGGCTGGATACTTCGTGAGAACAGGGAGTGGTATTTTTGGTATACAGGGTATACTCATATCGATAGTACAAAGTATTTGGGATATGCTACCTCGCACGATGGCATAGAGTGGAAACGATATGGGAGCAACCCGATCCATACTACCAGCTGGGTCGAAGACATGTGCGTAATAAAATCCGGCAACACCTATTATATGTTCGCAGAGGGAAAGGGCGACACTGCACATATGCTGACTTCGACAGATCGCATCTCCTGGCAAGAGCAAGGCAATCTTGATATTCGCCTTGCTAGTGGCGATCCAATTGTAAAGGGACCATATGGCACTCCAACTGTGATAAAAGAAGGCAATACCTGGTATCTCTTTTACGAACGGGATGATCTGGGTATTTGGCTCGCAAGATCAAATGATTTAAAGGTTTGGAGCAATGTGCAAGACGAACCTATTCTGCGTATGGGTCCTGAAAAATATGACCAATACGCTGTAGCCATGGACCAGGTGATCAAGTACAAAGGATTTTACTACGGTTATTATCATGCGTCTGCTTTTAAAGACTGGCATGAATGGTCGTCTGATGTAGCCGTATCAAGAGATTTGATCCATTGGAAGAAGTATCCTGGCAATCCTATTGTGCAGAATGATAAATCGAGTCCAATACTTGTAAACGATGGGAAACAATACCGCCTATATACAATGCATCCGGAAGTGAATGTTTATTTTCCTGTAATTAATACCATCCATTGACTCTACCAGCCAACATTGTTCAGGTTCCCTTCCTTCAAAAACTAACGCTGTTTATTACTGCCTCTTCTGGAGTTTGTCCTATTTCATTACTAAACAAAACATGCTTGCCGAAAGGCTTACCGTTATCATACTTGCTTATTACAACACGCTTTGGCGGGCCCTCAATTATTTCATTGAGTATACAGGGGTAAACGATGTTATTGCCAAAGCAAACATAATAATCGGCGCCTACCTTTAGTGAAGGCTCTGTCCTTTTTGTATAATGAACAGGCGTTATTTTTTCATCAACCTTGATGAGATGCTTTTCACTGATCATAACATCCGTTTTTTGTCTATATAAATTTACTGAATGTTAGAGAGAAAAATCCACCAGTCGCAATTTAAGCTCACCAGATATGCCCTGTCGCCCATTGCAACTTTCTTCGGTTTCCCGAGTGTCATTTTGTTTTTTACCCCGTTCACTAATTAAAAATGCACTCTTATCCTGTTAGATTTGTCTCCGACCCGACGAAGGTTGTAATATTTGTAAGGTAATTTGATTAATGTTCAGAAAATGGATTGTCATATTATTCCACGAGTACAAAAAGAGAAAAGCCCGCCGGCAACTCAAATGGCAGGCATTGCTGACCCGGAAAGGAATCGGACTTCGCACCAGGATCTTAGAAGTAAAAGCACCGCGTCGCTCTTTCGGTGATTATGTTCGATGCAGCATACAAGCTCGCCTTCGCATCAATGGGAAAAGGGTTAACTGTTGGATGAGCACGCTGTTGACGACGGAGAAAACACCGCAGAAGGGTGATGTCGTGCATATTCGTTACTTTCCTTCGCATTTGAACAATGTGCTGATACGATGATTCGTTGTTTACCGAAACAGCTTTTTATTTTTTCATGAACTACCCAATCATGACGGATGAAGTGCTTGATGTGATCATTGAGGGGAGCTCCAATGGCACCTATTGTTGATCGAAATCCCTTAATCACTAACAATTGAGTTAATGTATAAGTCCTCCGCACATTCACTCCATATAACTTTCGTCAGATGCATTTTCTTTGAAGCCGCCCGTATCTTCACCACCTGAAACGAATGGTTATCTTATCTATCCCCGTACAGCCTCGACAACGAATTCAATACCTGGATGTGGTTCGTGGATTTGCCATCACGGGTGTCTTATTCGCTTATGTATTTTGGAGCCTGGGTACCGAACCGTCTTCTACGTACACGACCTTCGATAACATCATTGACCAGGCGGGTTATTTTTTAGTTGATTCAAAATGTTATACTCTTCTTGCCAGCTTGTTTGCCGTTGGTTTTGTTCTGCACATGAATAAACCTGGCGACAAAAACAGGAGCCTTTACATTTACCGCAAAAGATTATTGGGCTTGCTGATCATAGGGTGGCTACATGCCCTGCTCCTACGCAACGGAGATATTCTTGCCCCTTATGCTATCTTAACTTTCCTCCTGAGCTTTTTGTATAAATCTCCAACCAGGACAATTATTATTGCCATGATCATTACATTTTTTTTGGAGGTAACCCTTCCTCTCGCATGGCTCTGGTGGAAAATACCCTTTCCTCAAAGACCAAGTTCAGGCGATTCATACTGGACAGAAAATTTTGCCTGGGTGAAGTATTGGTATTCAACCGCGATATTTTTTTGGGAAACAACGTTCTTGCTACTGCTGGCAGGATTGCTGCTGGGAAGAACCTTTATCGAAAAGAAAACAAAACTCAGCAATCGCCAACTGATAGCTATCGCAATAATTGGTTTTGGTGTTGGTGCGATCTGCTATTTAGTGCTAAAGTTTTATACAGAAGAAATAGGCAACCTGCCTGATATTGGCAACAGTTTTATTATTCGGGCGACCGTATACCATATGATCAACCTGCTCCATAAACTTGGGATGGCTTCAGCTTATGCCAGCATTTTGTTTTTGTTAGTAAAGAATTTTCGTTTGACCATATTCGCTAACCTGGGAAGAATGTCACTGACCAATTATATCCTGCAGGCCGTGATCGTTGTACCTTTTTGTATAGCGTTTAACTTATTTGATCACATTACTCCTACCATTGCTATTCTGATGACCGCCGTCCTTTGGATCTTCCAGGCTTTATTTAGCAACTGGTGGTTAAAGCACTTCGAGTTTGGACCAATGGAATGGCTACTGAGACGATTTACCTATGGGAAAACAATTGCAAGGAAAGAAGAAAAAGATCAAATGGATTGGATGGCTAAACCGGTAACGGTTGAAAACTAAATAGGTGCTGGTTGTTCCATTGTGTAAGCAACCAACAGCCCGGAGCATAATCATTTGATCAATCCGTGTGCATTCGCGGCGAAAATTTTAACTGCAATAGCCAGCAGGATCACGCCAAAAAATTTTCGCACCGCGATCAGCCCTGCCGGACCTAATAATTTTTCAATAAATTTTAATGATTTCAAAACCGCGTACACAATGATAAGATTAATGAGAATAGCAACGAGAAGCGTAGTCTCTCCATAATTTGCTTTAAGTGACATGATCGTAGTTAAGGTTCCCGAACCCGCAATAAGCGGGAAAGCAATTGGAACGACTGTGACTGATTTTATATTCTTCTCGCTTTTAAAAAACTCCAGGCCCAACACCATTTCTAATCCGAGGATAAATATTACAATGGAACCGCCTACAGCGAAAGACTTTATATCGACGCCCAGTAATTTCAGAAATTCTTTTCCACCATACAAAAACAACACCATCAGGGCGCCGGAAATCAGGGTGGCTTTTAATTCACCAAATCCGCCCATTTTTTCTTTAAGAGAAATAAGAATGGGAACGGAACCTATTACATCGATCACAGCAAATAATGTAAAGCTTACTGTTACAAGCTCACTAATGTTGAATGGCATTTTTCTGCAAAAGTAATGTGTCAGCGTGCTTTTTTGAAACGTCCTTGATCGAATCAAAAAGTTGCAAAGAATTATGAGATCAGAATTTCTGTGTCAGCAAGCTGGTTGCCACTGTGATCCTTGCTAATTGGCGAGGCGCGAAAGAAAACCAGATGGGGCCAGCATCATTGAAAGGCATAGTCGATAATCTTAAATGGGTTTCCTGCTTTACTTGTATCAATGTACCAGGAATTACCGACGTCTTGAATTTCATAGCGAAAGCCTGCTGCAAGATCCGAGTTACCATTCGTAGTCACGGTTTTTTCAATGACTATTTTGTGAGCCGCATCAGGGATGTCTTTTATCTTCATGACGGCTAATGCAGAATCAAAAAGGTTTGTGTTTCCGTTTTTGATAAATAATGAGAAATTTATGATCGAGGTGTTGCCTGAGAAATCCTGGTTTGTGTAAAGCTGAAAGCGGATCTTCCGTTCAATGCCCGGCGGTGTTTCATATGCAGTTGGATATTGTTTTTTGCATGACAAGATGCTTACAAGAACAACCAGCGAAACGATCCTCATGATAAATAATTTTTTCATGTACCAATTTTGATGGATGTATCGGCAAATGATCGCGTACAGTTGCGTCGGAAAAATTGTTTTTCTAAAGTCACCGGGCCGACATAAGTCAAACTATTTATTTACCAAATGAGATCAGGGTATTGATCGGAAGTTGGCTAATTTTGATTGAAAGAACTGTCTGTTGAAGCAGATGTAAATTCTTAGCGAAAAAATCCGCGAGACATCAATCCGGCAGCATATTTGAAGAAGCTGGGAAAACCATTTTTAAAAAAATGTACAGGAGACAGCCTTCCCTTTTATTTTGCCTCGTTATGGACCTGATCGGTTATGCCACGTATGCCGTTCCCTTTTTCGGAGAATTTGCCGATATCGTCTGGGCACCTCTCTCAGCCATCATTTTCTTTGTCAGTTTTGGTGGATGGAAAGGAGCCTTAGGAGGCATGGCCAATTTTATCGAAGAAATATTGCCGGGAACCGATTTTATTCCAAGCTTTACGATCATGTGGTTTCTCCAGCATTACAGAAAAAGGAATGTCAATGCGCCTGCCAGATTTTCGAAATAATTAGTGAACAAGAAACCGAGCACGAATGAGGACAGACCTTTTATTCATCATCGTCCGTCCTTGATCTTTTCAAACGGATATTTTCC
>VBAQ01000384.1 GCA_005883765.1 Bacteroidota bacterium | reverse complement strand
TTACAATACAGGCCGGAAGCCAGTAATCACTGAAATGCTCGGGAACTGTTTGAAGTTGAAATATGGAAACCGAAAAATGAAAAGGGAGATACGTCACCCAGGAAATTTTTTCCCCGAATCGATAAGCGATCAAGCTTTCAATGACAACATAACCGTAGTAAATAAGTATCGTGTATTGCCAGTTTCGCACCAAAAGAGATATAGAGACAGCTACGCTGGAAAAGAATAATGAGAAGACAAGGGTCTGAATTGACGAACTGATGAAGATAGCCCTATCAAAATAAGTTGTTCGTTGAATAGTTAAAAAAAACGCAATGATTAATATATACAGCAGCATGGATATTGTTGCAAGGGCACCTGCTAGTATGAACTTAGACGTACAATAAGAAGCGCGGGGAAGTCCATTGCTTATTAGTTTCAGGGCATATCCATTGGAAAACTCGTTACAAATGTTGAGGATTATTGTGAATGGAATTGCGGATGTAACCAGGGTTGTAAAAGAGGTATTAACTATTTTGAAGGTGTCAAAATCGAATATGCCATACTGGAAGAAGTTCTTTGCTTCAATACGACTAACAAAGATCGCCTCCAACAACACGAGGCAAATGATGATGAGCACAAACGCTCTGACATATTTTACTAACTCTATCCGTGCAATTCTGATCATGCCAAAAAATTATTGGTTGTGGACTTATGAAAAATTGAACGATAGGCATGCTCGAGAGAATTAAACTTGCGTAAAACTTCTTCCTTGCTCATTTCAGCGACAACAGCGCCCTTATCGATGAGCAAAAAAAAGTCACAAGTCTTTTCAAGTTCGAATGCACGATGGCTGGCTATAATGAAAGATTTTCCTTGATTTTTGAGCGAAATAACTTGTTCATTAAATGCGATGATGCTGTCAATGTCGAGGGCATTGGTGGGCTCGTCAAGCACGAAAAGTTGTTTGCCACTCACAAATATTGACATTAGATCCAATTTTCGTTTCATCCCTGAAGAATATAGTTTGTATTTCACTTTTTTGCTGTCATCCAGGCCAAATTTTTGAAATTTCTCATTTAGGGGGAACTCCTTTTCATAAATGGTGCTTAGAATGAGCTTCATATTTTTGATTCCGGAGAGGTGGCCAAGGAAACGTTGATCCTCAAAAATCGTCGCTACTTGATAGGGGCTTATACCATTTAAGTTGACCTGGCCGTCGCTGGGTTTTACGAGACCGCAAATTATTTTTAACAATGTTGTCTTGCCCGCACCGTTTGGTCCAAGAATTCCGAGGACTTCACCATTGTTCAAAGAAAAAGTTATGTTTTGTAATATCGTCTTCGTACCGTACTGCTTCGAGAGATTTCTAATTTCAATAAGATGCATTGGCTTAAGAGTTTGATAAAATTAAAACCTTGTGGCAACGTCACAAGGTTAATAAAAATCTAGATCATGTGTGGGGCATGTTGTTATGCCGGGCACAAAACACAGCGGCTCCCATAAATGTACCTAAGGTGCAAGAGCCGAAACCGGCGCGATCGCTAAGAGCACAAAGAGATTTGCAGTTGCAGGTAGCAAAAAAATAATCTCTCGCGCCTTCTATACACTTTAGAGTAGGCCAGACCCATCTGCACGTGCTGCAGGAATAATTACTGATCCATCGCGGTCCGAGCACTATGGTATCAGTTGTTACTACGAAGGTTGAATTAATTTGCGCGGTATACGAGGTGGTTGTATTATACAAATCCGCCTGGATTGTTCCATAATAATAGCCACGAGAATCTCTTGTCAATAGCTGATTATTTTGATAAAAGATGAGATAGTTAGTGACGTTATCGATTGTCGACGGGACACCTATGATGATCGCGGAGGTGTCTCCTGTGCTTTCGATGACGGGAAAATGTATTGTCTTAAGGTCATCATCCAACAGCTTATTATAGTCCATTCTGACTTTGGCACCGGCATAATTTATTTTCGCTGCAATTGTGGGATTCGAATTCTTGAAGGAAATGAAGTCCGTTGAATTTTTGAAGTTATCCACATCATTTCCGCTACTGGGGCAAGTGCCGTTTGGAACGCAATATCCCAGGGCCGGGCAGTATTGATATCCACCCTGGCAGTCTGGGATACATTGGCGTAAGGTAAAATCCCAGT
>VBAQ01000387.1:872-3049 GCA_005883765.1 Bacteroidota bacterium | reverse complement strand
AGAAACCGACAACTTAGGTGATACAACGACCTTGCTTGATCCTGCCATTGTAGAAGAAATTAAAAACGGAAAGGTTTAATGGAAGAAGAGATTTATTTGTAGAAGTCAATATTTAATCTGACAGTTGGGATTAACTTTAAGTAACGACACAAATTGTTAACCCCAAAAAGTCAGATTATGAAAGTTGAGACTAAATTAATTAAAACCAAGCTAGGTCTTCTGAACCTGGCCGAGAAATTAAGTAATGTATCACAGGCCTGCAAAGTAATGGGCTATTCCCGTGATAGTTTTTACCGCATCAAAGAATTGTACGATACAGGTGGAGAGGCTGCTCTCTATGAAGTGTCCAGAAGCAAACCTATTTTTAAAAATCGTGTAGATCCGGAAGTGGAAGAGGCAGTTGTACAGATTGCTTTTGAATATCCTGCTTTTGGCCAGCAACGAGTCTGCAACGAACTCCGCAAAAGAGGAATGTTTATCTCTGCCGGTGGTGTGAGAAGTGTATGGCTAAGGCATGATCTGGAAGTGTTCGATAAACGTTTAAAGGCATTAGAAGCCAGGATAGCCCAGGATGGCATCATCTTAACCGAAGCGCAGATGATAGCTTTGGAACGCAAAAAAGAAAAAAGAGAAGCCTGCGGAGAAATTGAAACGGAACATCCGGGTTATCTTGGCGCTCAGGATACTTATTATGTTGGCAACATTAAAGGTGTTGGAAGAATTTATCAGCAAACCTTTATTGATACCTATACCAGGGTTGCTTTTGCAAAAGTGTACGACAGAAAAAATGCTATTGCTGCAGCCGATTTGCTTAATGACCTGGTGCTGCCATTCTTTGAGCAACAGAACATCCCATTGCTTAGAATACTTACCGACAGAGGAACCGAGTATAAAGGAAAAAGAGAGCATCATGAGTACGAACTCTACTTGGATATCGAAGGTATCGAGCACAGTAAAATACAAGTACGTTCTCCTCAATCCAATGGAATCTGTGAGCGGCTACATCGCACAATACAAGAAGAATTTTATGCTGTGGCTTTTAGAAAAAAATTGTACGAATCACTGGACCAGCTTCAAAGCGATCTGGATGAGTGGATGCAGTATTACAATAACGAGCGACCTCACTCTGGCAGATACTGCTTTGGTAAAACACCTATCCAAACCTTTAATGACAGTATCGCATTGGCTCGCGAAAAAAAATTGGATGACGTATCTTTAGAAACAGAAAATATATCCTGACCCTATAAAACTAAAAATAAAAATCCCTGTACTGTCAGATTAAGTAGTGGCGATTACAGATTAGAATTCTTCTAAAATCATCGGCATTTCATCATAAGTCATTCCGCCGAGTTGCCGACCGGTCTTCTTTTTATTAGTACCACCCCATTGCTTAAAGAAAAATGCTACGCCTTGTTCGGCGCATTGCTGGCGAATATTCCACACCCACCACTCTTTCATTGGTCTTGCCTTGCGACCACTCTCTCCACCTACTATTACCCAATGGATCTTTTCAAGATTCAAATGTTGGAGTGGGCCAATCAAAGGTTCACAGGAAAGGAATTTTACTTTGGCATTTGTTTCTCTCAAAAAATCTATCCGGTCATTTACTTTTTCGTTTTCAACAGATACACCCATCCAGATGTTGGCTGACCAATTAAGTTTATCATGCAACTCATACAACCTTTCTGCACGTTTGGTCAAAATCTGGTAAGTATGTCTCGGAGTATTATTCATTACTTCAAAAACACGTTGTATAAAAGAAAGTGGCACATCTTCATGAAACAAATCACTCATTGAGTTCACGAAAACAATCTTTGGTTTATTCCATGAGTAAGGAATATCCATCGCATCTTCATGCAATCTTAACGCAAATCCATCCTTGTATTTATCTATTCCCATTGCCTGCAACCTCCTGGCCATAACCTCCGCATAACAGTATTTGCAGCCTGCGGAAATTTTATCACAACCCGTTGTCGGATTCCATGTCATCTCGGTCCATTCAATGCTGGATTGTGCCATGTTAGAAAAGAGTTTGCTGCGGAATGTTATATTTCTGAATCTCTGAAAAAAACTTATTTCCCAACGGATGTTTTGAATAAAAGGCTAAATAATACAGTGACAGGTTGAACTCTTCGGCATCCACTTTAGGCTTTAAACCTTGGTCCTTTACAATATAT
>VBAQ01000387.1:0-848 GCA_005883765.1 Bacteroidota bacterium | reverse complement strand
CCTTGGTCCTTTACAATATATCCGAGTTCTTTCATATTATTATCATATGTGTCAGCTAAAAATCTAATAAAATCTTCCTTTCTCACTTCTCCAGTTAAAAAAACATCACGCCAATTGGTTTTCTTGAGAAAGAGGTCAATTATTTTGCTGTGCTCCAATATGAAATTATGCAGATTTCTATTCGCATTCATCATCAGAGCGAGAAGAATTAAAAAATCGATTCGACCAACCCTAGCTAACTTTTCTACTGTATCGAAATGTAGATTCAAAGAAAATGGATCTACAAAACAAAAAGAGATTGTAGAAGGACCAAGATTTTTAATCTCCTTACTTACGTCTTCAATCAATTCGTTTGAATCTCCCAATAAGTAAACAATATCTTTCTCTGGAAATTCTCGTCTAGCTCTTTCTTTCAAGGCAAACATTTTTTCCTTCTCTATCTCGCAAAAGATATACTTTGTAAAAGGAGTAGGGATAGACAACGCTATCAAAGCAGATGATTTCAAAATTCTATTCGTTCACTTGATAGGTACATATCCGGCGCCCGCGAAAAGATCAACATAGACTCGACTCTTAAATTTATTTTTAATCGCAGAATTGAAAATTTCACAATATCCTCCCATTAAGCTATATTTTTTCTCCGACCATGAGCCAACCGGGTCAGGTAGTTTTAGGCCATCATTTTCGACAACAATTATTGGATTAAATTTCTTTGCCAACTGATAAGGTCTAATTAGTAATTCATCCTCAAAATAAGAATTACTATCTTTCAAAATAACCTTCCCTGCTCTCCTGGTCTTCGGAAAATGGTTGTATCTAATTCCCACCTGTCTTCATTCATTCCATAC
>VBAQ01000160.1:8072-22294 GCA_005883765.1 Bacteroidota bacterium | reverse complement strand
TGCCTCCAATTTATGTTCATAAAAACCATCAAATCTTCCCGCGGCTACCCAGCATAGATCGATGGCTGCTGACCCTAAGCGTCGAACAGGAACACCTTTTCTTATAAATCTTTCAAAAACCTGCAGGGGGCCATTGGGCATATCTAAATAAGTATAAGGAAACCCTGTGACCAGGCACGCATTGATGACATTTATCTTTTCACTCACCTTAATTGTTTTCTCATTGAGCATGGCACCTTCACCTTTCTCAGCAAAAAATAATTCATTCAGATTCGGATTATAAACCGAAGCCATAATTATTTCGCCGCGGTGTTCAATCGCGATGGATACACAGCAAATAGGAATTCCATGCGCAAAGTTCACCGTGCCATCAATTGGATCGATGATCCATTTATAATTTGAATCCTGGATAATTTCTCCTGCCTCCTCGCTTAAAATATAATGATCGGGAAATTCTTTTTTTATTAACTCCAGGATCGCCTTTTCCGAAGCGTGATCAGCCTCGGTGACAAGGTTATTAATTCCCTGCTTATTGCTTACCGTAAAACTTTTGTTGAAGAATCTCGTCAGCTCCGACGCGCCGGCCTTTACGGCATTAATAAGAGTTGTTTTAAGCATCGGCAAATATAATGAACGCCTTATCTCTCGTGAGGGGGAATAATAATTTCTTTAATCCAATGAGAGAACAACTATTTTTGAGAAATTCATTTAAACTCTCCTTCAGGGCTGGTATGGAGCTTTCTATAATCATTGTCAATTATAACGTAAAACATTTCCTGGAGCAATCTCTCTGTTCTGTTGAGAAAGCCATTAAATCGTCAAACATCGAAGCCGAGATAATCGTTGTGGACAATCACTCCCTCGATAACACCCTCGTCTATCTAAAGCCCAGGTTTTCATGCGTTCGCTTTATTACCAACGATCAAAATTTGGGATTTGCAAAGGCTTGCAATCAAGGATATAAAATGTCAGCAGGCAATTACATTTTATTTTTAAATCCGGATACTATTGTTCCCGAGGATTGTTTTTCAACATGTATTTCTTTTTTTAAAACTCACGCCGATGCCGGCGCTGTAGGTGTAAAAATGCTGGATGGCCGCGGCAAACTTTTGAAAGAATCAAAACGAGCCTTCCCCTCGCCTGTGACCTCTTTATTTAAATTGTTTGGATTTGCAAGGCTGTTCCCCCGATCAAAAACCTTTTCAAAGTATCACCTGGGTCATTTGGATGAAAACAAGAACCACGAAGTGGACGTACTGGCTGGCGCCTACATGATGGTTCGAAGAAATATCTTGGACGAGCTGGGTGGGTTTGATGAAATATTTTTTATGTATGGTGAAGATGTCGACTTGAGCTATCGCATTCAAAAAATAGGTTACAAAAATTATTACCTGGCTGAAACCAGCATTTTACATTTTAAAGGTGAAAGCACAAGGAAGGGGAGCCTGAATTACTTGCGACTATTTTATAATGCTATGAGCATTTTTGTAAGCAAACACTACAGCGGCGGCAAGGCAAGTGCTTTTAATTTTTTTATTCATGTTGCCATTTGGTTTCGTGCAGCAATGTCAGCTTTTGGCAAATTCATTCTTTGGATCGGGCTTCCGTTCATCGATGCCATGCTTATTCTTTTTTCATTTTGGGTAATGAAAAATATTTGGGCTAATTATGTCCGTCCGGATATTCAATATCCCAATAAGCTACTTCTTATTTCTTTCCCTGCATTTACGATCGTTTATCTCATCGTGGCATACTATGCTGGCCTGTATGATAAATGGTACAGAAGATCAGAATTACTTCGCTCTACGCTCATCGCCACACTTGTACTGCTTGCCGCTTACGCTTTGCTTCCTGAACGTTTTCGATTTTCCAGGGGCATTGTTTTGTTTGGAGCTGTGGTGGCCTTTTTTCTCATAAGCATTGTTCGCTGGCTGCTCATAAAAAATAACGTTTTGAAAAAGAGCGATGACAAAGAAGAAAACCCGCACACATTGATCGTTGGCTCAGATGATGAATTTCAAAGATGCAGGGAACTGATGCAGCACGCGGGTCTTCATGAAAAAATTTTAGGTCGCGTAGCTGTCAGCGAAAATGACGAGAGTGGCATTGGTTATTGGAAGAGGCTGCATATGCTTCAGCCAACGATAGATTTTAAAGAAGTAATTTTTTGTGAAGGAGTATTGGCGTTCAAGAATATAATCGAATCCATGGGCGTCCTTCCCAAGAATATTCGTGTGAAATTTCACGCCGCAAAAAGTCAGAGCATAGTGGGAAGTGATTCAAAGGACACGTCAGGCGAAGCACTTTCAAAGGAAAACGGATATAAAATTGCTAACTCTTACAATCGTCGCACCAAGCGACTCATTGACTTTATCGTATCACTGCTCTTTATCATTACTTTTCCTATTCATTTCATTTTCGTAAGGAGCCCTTTGTCGTTTTTTGACAACTGTTTTAAAGTGCTTTTTGCTAAAAGAACCTGGATCGGCTATACCATGAATAATGGCGCCCTGCCTCATTTGCGCAAAGGAATAATAGGTTGTAATGGAATTTCACTGAACACCGCCCAGCAATTACCGGCAGAGAGTTTGCAGATGGTAGATTATTGGTATGCCCGTGACTATGAACCTGTTCAGGATCTTAAGCTACTCTGGAAAACCTATCGAAGGCTTGCTGACTAAATCGAGGATTTAAATAGTTGTTAATCCCCTGAATTTGTCGATTGTTTTACAAACCGTGGGGGGTCGAATTTCGTTTATTTACAGTAAAATTATCACGATGAGACGCCTATCATTTGTTCTTGCTGCTCTTGCATTATTAAACACCGGATGTAGCATGGGCCAATCAAAAAGTAAAAGTCAAAAATATCCTGATCCTCCCATTGCCGATGGCAAAACTGCCTACCCGATCCACTTAACCGATGGCGAGTGGAAATCGAGGCTAAACGCTGAACAGTATTATATTCTACGGCAAGAGGGCACCGAGCAAGCTTTTACGGGAAAGTATGATCATTTTTACGAAAAAGGGACTTATTATTCCGCCGCATCTTTGCAGCCGGTATTTAGTTCTGAAACTAAATTTAATTCCGGCACCGGGTGGCCGAGCTTTTATGCACCGATCAATCCGGACGCCGTTCGATTGGTGCTGGATAAGAGTTATGGAGTGACGCGATGGGCCGTTGTGGATAGTAAAAGTGGTTCGCACCTGGGGCACGTGTTTGACGATGGCCCGGCTCCAACAGGTAAACGATATTGTATGAATTCAGCAGCTCTGATCTTCGTTCCCGAAGGAGGAAAACCACCTACCAGTTCAAAGCAATAAAATTTTAATACATGAAAGCAATTGTAACCACGATATTTTCAATAATGATCATTGCGGGCTGTGCACAGCCACAGAACCGTGCAAAAATTTTTGCCGGTAGTAATCAAAGACCGTCTTCGAACGAAGCTGTCGCCACTTTTGCAGAGGGTTGCTTCTGGCACACAGAAATTGTATTTCAAAGTTTGGCGGGGGTTCGTGATGCCGTATCAGGTTATGCCGGTGGTACGGATACAAATCCTGATTACGAAAAAGTGAGCAGTGGAGAAACGGGACACGCTGAGTCAGTGCAGGTGTTTTACGACCCGTCAAAAATCTCGTTTGAAACTTTGGTAAAGGCGTTTTTTGCAAGTCATGATCCTACGCAGGTTAACCGCCAGGGAAATGATGTGGGGACACAATATCGTTCCATTGCTTTCTACAGGAATGAAAAGGAAAGGCAGATCATTGAGTCAGAAATAAAGAGATTGTCGGATGAAAAAAAATACTCAGGAAAGATCGTTACTGAAGTGAAGCCATTTACAAAATTTTACCAGGCCGAAGCCTACCACCAGGAATATATCCTTCACCACCCCGAAAATCCATATGTGCAAAATGTTTCGATTCCCGATTTTGAACGATTCAGAAAAGAATTTAGGGGAAACTTTAAATCATAAAAAATCTGCAAGCAGAAGATAGTAAGAAGCAAACTGTAGCACTCCCGTAATTACGATCCAAATTATCACCTGCATTCGTGATTCAATACTGGCAGTAAGTTTGATATTACATTAGTGTCAAAAAACATATAGAATCAAACGCTAGTATATGAAGAAGACTGTATTGATCGCATGTGTCACTTTTTTTATGGCGGCATGCAATAACTCTGCGAATGAATCGTCCGTCACCGATAGTACGGCAAAGAAGGACAACACGAATATGTATGATACAGGGGCAGGCAGTAGTATGACAGATACCGCCCATCGAATGAAGGATACTTCCTTATTGCCTAATAAAATGCAGGATACTGGCGTGAAAAAATAACGAGATGAAAACTATTATTGCGATAGTAGTGATATTACTGGTTGTTTCATGTAATAACAAGGGCAGCACGAGCAAGTCGGCGGATACGACTACTATTAATACCAATACCGGAAATATGCCGGAGGGTGGACCTAACAATGGATTAGGCGACACTAACAGTTACAACCGAATGAACGATACCGCTAGTCATGACACAACGAATAAAAAAAGCCATGAATAAAAAACAAAAAGATCGCCATCTTGATGTACCCGCGGAAGCAAACCGCGACAAGCATATCAACTTCGTTGCCGAAGAAAGAAACGAAAGGGATCCTTCCGAAGAACCATCGACAGGTGCATTGGCAAGCGAAACACCTAGGCGGCATAAGGTGAAACAAAAGAAAAGTGGAAAAAGCAAAGATCAGTAATGCGCGATCGGATCAGGCGTGCCGTCAGGGTCATTTTTTGCAGTGCCAGATGTTGTAATATTTCTTCCCTTCAATAACAACAGCGCGGCCAGATGAGGTGCGGCCATGGAAGTGCCGCTCATGTAGGCGTATTTTCCACCGATGTACGTCGACAAGATGCGAACTCCAGGAGCCGCAAAGTCTACTACGTCATTTCCATAATTTGAAAAATTGGCAAAATTATCGAGGCTGTCGATAGCCGAGACCGTAAAAATATTAGCTCCATTTGCTCTGCCCGGCGAAAAATTTCTCGCAGGCTCTTTGTCATTCCCAGCGGCTATGGCAACATAGACCCCTCTTGCCGCCGTACTTTGTACTTGCTGGTCTAAAATGGTTGAAATGCTGTCCTCGCCCAAACTCATATTTACAACGTCACCGGCATGGCCATTGGCATTTACGTAACCAAGGGCCTGGATGATGGAAGATAATACGCCATTGCCATCTTTATCCAAAACTCTTAATGAAACCAGGGAAGCTCCCGATGCGACACCTAATACACCGAATGTATTATTCTTCGCACCAATAATACCGGCCACGTGAGTGCCATGACCATTTTCATCAGCGGCAGAAGTAACCCCATTGATGAAGGATTTACTTCTTGTTTGATCGACGTTAAGATCAGGATGATTAAAATCAATTCCTGTGTCGATGACCCAGGCAGTTTTCCCCGTTCCATCTCCATAACCAACACGATTGACGTTCCATGTGATCAGCCGCGGCTCCGCGACTGTAAAGCAAGTGCTAAGTGCCACGATCCTGTCGGGTTCAATGGCTTCAACGGCTGCATCATCTTTGAGATTCGCTGCTTCATTTGCTGAAAGATGAGCAACAAACCCACCGGGCTCACCGCGGAATGTTTTTTTGATTACGTCCGGGTTTATCTTATGTCTTTGAAGAACATCCTCGCCGACTTGCGATATGCGCTGTGACGATGCTGCTCTCTCATCAAGCACAGAGGGATCGTAGGCCACTATATAATCCCCTTCAATGATTTCACCATCCTTGTAGCCTCTTTGAGAAACACAATTATCGGTTTGGTTCGTCGTTGAGCTGGTGCTTTCCTTTTTGCAGCCAAAAATGACTGCGCATATTAAAGCAAGAATGATAGTTTTCCTTAGGTGCATGGTAAGCATAATTAAGTCCTTCTATAACGCTTTTTCTACGCCATTGGTAGAATGAAAAAAACTGCTTTAACATGGTTTTATAAAAACCATCTTCCAAGTCACTAAATCCATTATCTTTCTTCCTCATTAATTCGATTGCTTTTTTATTTTTGTCATTCCCGATTGGTCATCGCAACATATAGACTTGCCACTTTAGCTCAGTCGGTCAGAGCGGTTGTTTCGTAAACAACAGGTCTGGAGTTCGAATCTCCAAAGTGGCTCACTACGATGACTATCGGGATTTTCTTACCAGGAAGTTCAAATATTGCTCGACGACTTAAGATTTAAGGAGCAGTTCTGATATACATATTTTTCCTCGGGGGTGATAGTATTTTTTCTAAGATAAAGCTTCAAAACAATGTTTTCTTGACTGTAAATCAACCGCTCAACTTGCTTTTGGGCAATTTTTATTTTTATTTGGCATCGTCTTTGAAAAACACTCACTGTCAAACCAATTATCATGAAAAAAATTTTTTTTATCGCAACAATTCTTTTTGCGCTTCTTACATCGGCTAAAAATTCACAAGCACAAGTCAGTATTGGACTTAATGTGAATATTGGATCACAGCCGGTGTGGGGCCCGGTCGGCTACGATTATGTGGACTATTATTACCTGCCTGATATTGATGTGTACTATTATGTACCTCGTCATCAATATATTTATTTAGCCGGTGGTCGCTGGATATTCGCAGCTTCTTTGCCATATAGGTATCACAGCTATAATTTGTATTCGGGATATAAAGTAGTTATTAACGATCCACGACCCTATCTACATGCAGATGTTTATCGGGTGAGGTATGCTCCATATAGAGGCAGGCACGATCAGGTAATTATCCGAAACAGTAATGATCCAAAATATTATGTGGTAAAAGGACACCCTAAATACAATGGCCATGATAACGGAAATCACAATGGCTTTTTTAAAGGTGGCAATGGAAACGGCGGTGGCAACGGAAATGGAAGAGGCAATGGCGGAAATGGCAGGGGTAACGGAGGAGGCAACGGAAAAGGCCATGGCAAACATTAATTTTTGATTCTTATCCTATACAAAAAAGGTCGCCAACGTGCGGCCTTTTTCATTTTCACGATTGATAGAAATAACTACACGGACTCTTACTTTTGCATGGATAGTTTGCCCTAATTACTTTAATCAATTGCAATGAAGTTGTCCAATCTTTCTGAAACATTGATCGGTTCCGAGATCGTAAAGCTGGGAGGCGAGATTCGTGAAAAAATTCGCCACGGAGAACGTATTTATAATTTTACTGTCGGGGATTTTGATCCTGCTATTTTCCCAATCCCTAAAGAATTGGAGGAGGAGATCATCGATGCTTACAGAAAACATTTCACAAATTACCCGGCAGCTGAAGGTAACCTGGATCTAAGGGAGGCAGTCACCTCTTTCATAAAAGAGATGGAAGGTTTGGATTACGGACCGAATGAGATTTTGGTCGCTTCTGGCGGTCGCCCATTGATCTATGCCACATTTCGCGCCATTTGCGATAAGGGAGATAAGATCATCTATGCGGTACCATCATGGAACAATAATCATTACACACATTTTGTGGGAGGGGAACATGTTGTCGTTGAGGCAACGCCTGAAAACAATTTCATGCCGGCTGCCAATGATATTCGTCCCTTTATGAAACAAGCCACGCTTATTTCTTTATGTTCACCGCAAAATCCCACAGGAACGACTTTTCGAAGGGAGGAGTTAGAAGCTATTTGTGATATGGTGCTCGAAGAAAATATTCGGCGCGGTGACAATGAAAAGAAATTGTACGTGATGTATGACCAAATGTACTGGCATTTGACTTACGGAGACATTAAGCACTACGACCCCGTCAGTCTGCGACCTGCAATGAGAGAGTATACGATTTACATTGATGCAATCAGCAAAGTTTTTGCCTCGACTGGTGTCCGCGTAGGCTGGAGCATGGGCCCTTCAAACGTAATGTCAAAAATGAAGGCTATTCTTACACATATCGGTGCGTGGGCGCCGATGGCTGAACAAAAAGCCGTTGCAAAATTTCTTCCACAAAGGGAGGCCATAAAAAAATATCTCTTGCACTTCAAAAGTGAAATTGAAGAAAGGTTGCGGCGTATTTATGATGGTCTCATGAAGCTTAAAGAGAAAGGCCTGGCTGTAGATGCGATCGCACCCGAGGCAGCGATCTACCTTACTATAAAAGTTGATCTTGTCGGGAAAACAACTACTGATGGAAAATTGCTTGCCGACCAAAGTGATGTTACTGCTTACCTCCTGAATGAAGCAAGCCTTGCTGTGGTTCCGTTTTATGCATTTGGCGCCAGCCGAAATTCTCCGTGGTACCGGCTTAGTGTCGGTACCTGCAATAAAGAAGAGATCGGTGAAATGATATCGAAACTCGGTGAAGCCTTGCAAAGGGTAAAATAATTTTATGGTCATCGTGTCAAAAACTATTTGCCCACTGCGTCTTGCCGCTACCGACTGCAATTCTGCGGAACAAATTCGTTTAACATTATTCTCAGTTATTTTTACAAAATGAAGAAAATGGCGATGATACCAGCCCGTTATGATGCTACACGTTTTCCGGGCAAGTTGATGCAAACGCTCGGTGATAAGACCGTCATCCGTCAAACCTATGATGCCACTGTTGCCACTTCGTTATTCGATGAAGTGGTAGTGGTGACCGACAGTGAAATAATTCTTAACGAGATCACATCACACGGAGGAACGGCCGTAATGAGTAAAAAAAATCATGAGAGTGGTAGTGATAGAATTGCTGAAGCGGCTGCGGAAATGGACGTTGACATTATTGTCAATGTCCAGGGCGATACTCCATTCATAAAAAGATCACCGCTTGAAGAATTGTTGAAGCAATTCGATGATCCTTCGGTACAAGTTGGGTCCCTGATGCAAATATTGAAAAATGAAAAAGAAATTAATGATCCCAATTTTGTGAAAGTGACTGTAGATAAGAGCATGAATTCACTTTTCTTCAGCCGGAGTGTGATCCCTTATCCAAGAGACAACGGAATTCCGATTACACATTATGAGCACATTGGCGTGTATGCTTTTCGGAAAAAAGCATTGCTTGATTTTGCACATTGGCCGATCACGCCGCTGGAAGCTGCAGAAAAAATCGAGTGCCTGCGCTATCTTGAACACGGCATCCCTCTTCGGATGGTTATTGTCGACTACATTGGAATTGAAATTGACACCCCCGAAGACCTGGAAAAAGCAGCCAAACTTATCTGACATATAACGTGTCAGTCTGTGCCGAACGCCTCAGGCGTTCTTTACTGTTTGATTTCTTACCTTCCCTTACCAATTGTTTGCTTATGAAGAAAAATAATCTTTTCCAATATTCGATCGTGGCGGCTCTTGCTGGATTTATTTTTGGATTTGATACCGTTGTTATCTCAGGTGCGAATGAGCCGATAAAAAACCTATGGCATACCTCTCCTTTGTTTCACGGCATGTTCATCATGTCAATGGCATTGTGGGGAACGGTTGTTGGCGCTCTTGTCGGCGGAATTCCTGCTGAAAAATTTGGTCGAAAAAAAACGCTGTTTTGGATCGGTATTTTGTTTGCCATCTCTGCGTTAGGAACAGCCCTGGCGCCGAGTCCTTATGTTTTTTCTTTCTTTCGTTTTATCGGCGGTCTTGGCATTGGCATTTCATCCGTAGTAGCACCAACCTATATCTCTGAAATATCAACACCTGCCACGAGAGGTCGATTGACGGCTATGTACCAATTCAATATTGTATTTGGAATATTAATCGCTTTTATTTCGAACTATTTATTGCAGGGAGTTGGAGGTGCGGAAGACTGGCGCTGGATGCTCGGTGTGCTCGCCATTCCTTCGCTGATCTACACGCTCATGGTAGTAACGGTCCCGGAAAGCCCACGCTGGCTGATTTCGATCAAAAACGATTTACCAGCAGCAAAAAAAGTTCTCGCTAAAATCGGTGTCGAAAACCCCGACGACGAAGTGAGCAATATCATCACAGCAAATGCTGCCATTGAGACTCATGAGGCTGGCGAAACGATATTTAGCAGTAGGTACAGAAGAGTTTTATGGCTGGCTTTTTTAGTGGCCTTTTTCAATCAATTATCCGGCATCAATTTCATTTTGTATTATGCCCCGGAAATTCTTTCAAGAATAGGATTAGGTGCAACGGAATCATTGGCTAATTCAATTGCCATCGGCGGAACGAATTTAATTTTCACTTTTGTTGGATTATATCTTATCGACAGGCTTGGAAGAAGAACGCTGTTGATCATCGGTTCGCTTGGTTACATCATTAGTTTATCACTGGTTGCTATTGCCTTCAAAACGGAGGCGAGTCCGGCCTTCCTGATGATATTCCTGTTAATGTTTATTGCATCGCATGCCATAGGGCAGGGGGCGGTGATCTGGGTTTTCATCGCAGAAATATTTCCCAATAAGGTGCGGGCATTGGGTCAATCTTTCGGCGCCAGCACTCACTGGATTTTTGCTGCGATCATCACTCTAATAACGCCCGTCTTCCTGGACAAGAAGACTGGAATATTTGGAAAGAATCCCTGGCCTATTTTTCTTTTTTTCGCTTTTATGATGGTGTTGCAGCTCATTTGGGTATTAACCAGGGTGCCAGAAACAAAAGGAGTTTCTCTCGAAGAGTTAGAAAAAAAATTATTGCTATAAATTTTAAGAACCAAAAATCAAAATGACAGATTCCAATTGGCGTCGCGCGAATTTGTGTTTTAGTTCATCTTACTGTCAATTAATTCACTTATATGAACCAACCGTTATGGGGCATTGATCTTGGCGGAACAAAGATCGAAGGCGCGATTCTTCCTTCCCTTAACGACCCCGAGCCTATCATCAGGACCCGTGTTGATACAGAAGCATCCAAAGGATATGAACACATCCTGAAGCAGATCGAGAAACTGATAAAGCAAATGGAAAATGACTCCGGTCTCACTCCCCGGAAAATTGGGTTTGGAACACCCGGAGTACTGGATCCTCATTTGCAAACAATGAAAAACTGTAACAGCACTGCGTTGAATGGTATGCCGTTGAAAAAAGATTTAGAGGATTTGTTGAAGATTCCTGTTGAATTAGCCAACGATGCCAATTGTTTTGCATTGGCCGAAACCCATTGGGGAATTGTGAAACAAAAATTTCCAAACGCATCGGTTGTGTTTGGAATTATTATGGGGTCTGGTGTGGGCGGAGGAATTGTGATCGATGGGAAAGTGTGGAGCGGCTGTCATGGCATTGCAGGGGAGTGGGGACATAATTATTTGGATGATTCCGGAGGCGCTTGCTATTGTGGTAAGACGGGCTGCGTGGAAACAATTATATCCGGCCCGGCTTTACAAAGATTTTACGCCAGTGTTACCGGGAACAAGATAACGCTTAAAGAAATTGTGCTCAGATACCAGCAACATAGCGACGAAACAGCTTCGCAAACTATTCAAAGGCTTTGCCGTTTTTTTGGTAAGGCTGTCTCAGTCGTCACCAACCTGCTCGACCCCGATGTGATCGTAGTTGGAGGCGGGGTTGGAAATATTGATGCCATCTATACGGAAGGATTGAAATCTTTAAAAGAATTTATTTTTAATAACCGGGTTGATGTGCCTATTGTAAAACCAAGCCTGGGAGATAGTGCTGGTGTGTTTGGTGCCGCTGCATTGGTTGCCTGACCCCAAACCTCTAAATTGCTTATAGTCTCGACAAAGGAAGGACGTGAACGAAATACGCAGGCAATAACTTACAAAATTTGAATCAGTAAGTATATGGAAGATTAAATCGGCGTGGAAATAATGACGAATCCCAATCACAGCTTGATAATGGCAAAGCCATTTCTCCAATTCTTTTCGTAAGGAATTGCCAACTCATTTTCTGAGATTTGCCTGGCCTTTTGAAAAACGAGAGTATTGTTTATTTTCCAGTACTCCACTCCTTCGTTTAGCGGATTGCCTTTTTCATCCAAAACAGTGGTGCTGCTATATTGCTCCCTGTTTCTGTAAAAACTATTGTAGAGAAAGAAAAGCTTATCTTTTCTTGGTAAGAAAACGTAAGACAGGTATGAGGAGCCGAGCTCTGTTACCTGTTCCTTATTAATTATGCCACTCCAGCAACTGTCGCTTGGCCTCGCCGGCAGAAAGTATACGGTCAGATCACCCCGGTCGAAGTTTTTGCGTGTCCCGGCAAAATTATTATAGCGGGTATAGTCGTTTTTATTGATGATGCCTCTACCAGCGACAACCTCCTTGCTTATTTCAGGCAGTTGTTCATATCTTTCATTGTAATCCTCAATACCATGCTCAGGAGAAAATGTTCTACCGTATTCTTTTAGAAAAATGAATCCCTTGCCCGGCACCGTCATAAAATACTCCTCGAAAATATTCTCGTTTTTTATTTTGTTGGCCGCAAGCGTATTAAATGAATAGGAGGTATCGAAGATCACCTGGCAATTAGTAAGCGAGTAATTGGCCACTCTTACATTTTTTATAGCTGGAAGACGGATCCGCGAAAGTACTCCAACAAAGGCCTCTTGTTTGTCATTGTCCAGGTACAAACCTGTCTCTTCTATTGAAGTTGGCTGCGACATTTTAATTTCCCTGGAAACAAAACTATCGTCAAGCCCTCTGAAATGCAGCAAAAGGTAATTGTGATTTGTGTTCGACCCGGTCGTCATCAACCATCCACCGTCGTTGCCGAGCTTAATGGGAGCGCTACTGTAGTCTTCTAATGGATAATCGACCAGTTCATATTGAACCAGGGGTTTGCTTATGTTATTGTTCGAGGAAAGGGTTCTGTGAATCAATTTCCAACTTTTATCAAATAACAACGCGTGCAGTTTGGGCGGCGATTCGGGCACCGGCTCAAAACCAAGAAGAAGTATTTTGTTTTTGTCTCCCGACCGCACCAACAAAAAATCACCGCACTTCATGTTGGCGGGAAACTCACCGACCGTATCAACCTGGGTTAATAAACTTCCGTCCGGCGCATAGTGATTTACCACCGCAACGATTTCTTGTTCAGCCGGCAGCAAAAGTAACTGATCAAGATATTTTTCACCCGGAACAAAATATTCTTTGATCAGGTTGTTTGAAATAAATGAAGGAATTGTTTTTACGAAATTCATCCTGGCGTCGTAGACCTCAAGGCTAAGATCCTTGTCATTTGTCCAGGGCTCTGTCGAATTCTTTGTCCGGGATTTTTTCCTGCTTTTTTGGATCCAATAATAATCACCTGCCTTCCCAATCACTTCAAACCGCGTTTCAGGTTGCGTGCCAATAAAAGGAGAGTACAAAACTTTTTGCGCATACAGAATACCAGCACTTAAACAAAACGTCACTACCACAAATATTCGTTTCCCCATAATCAACCTCCTTTTTCAAGTTACAATTTTTTCAATTACCTACCTTCGCAACGCTCCGTAAAGGGCTTTCTTATAATAAGAATTGGTTTTTATTTAATTCTTCGACCGAATGAAATTTAGAAATTTCAAAATGGTGGATTATGTGGTGTATGGCCGCGGAAGCTTTAACCAGTTGGATGAGATCATTGAACCCCGCCGGCAAGACGATAGGCCCATGATTTTTTTGATTGACCATTTTTTCAAAGGCAAAGCGCTGATACACCGCATTCCATTGAGGGGACACGACAAGGTCGTCTTTGCCGATGTGACCTATGAGCCCAAAACCTCGCAGGTTGATCAAATTGCTCAGGACCTAAAATCTGAGTTCGGGAATGTGAGTGGTATAATTGGAATAGGCGGAGGTTCTACGATGGACCTCGCAAAGGCCGTCGCATTAATGATGAAGAATCCGGGATCATCGGCAGGCTACCAGGGCTGGGATCTTGTAGAATTTCCGGGCGTGTACAAAGCTGGTATTCCCACACTCAGTGGTACTGGCGCAGAAGTGAGCCGCACATGTGTACTAACCGGCCCGACAAAAAAATTGGGAATGAATTCTGATTTTACCCCTTTTGACCAGATCATTCTCGATCCTGAGTTAACGGCAAACGCTCCGGTCAATCAAAGATTTTATACTGGCATGGATTGCTATATTCATTGCATTGAAAGCCTGAATGGGACTTATCTCAATGAATTCAGCAAGAGCTATGGAGAAAAAGCACTTGAACTGTGCCGGAAAGTTTTTATTGAAAAAAAAGTGTGGGACGATCAAAGCGATGATCAGTTAATGATGGCTTCGTATGCGGGGGGTATGAGCATCGCCTACAGCCAGGTGGGAGTAGCGCACGCTGTGAGTTATGGATTGAGTTATTT
>VBAQ01000160.1:0-8056 GCA_005883765.1 Bacteroidota bacterium | reverse complement strand
TTTACTCGGCACCAAACATGGCATCGGCAACTGCATCGTTTTTGACAAGCTGGAAGAATTTTATCCCGAAGGTGTAAAAGAATTAAAACTGATGGTCGACAAGAACAAAATTGATATCCCGCAACACATTACAAAGGATTTGACTGATGAACAATTTCAAAGCATGATAAACGTATCACTAGGCATGAAGCCTCTTTGGGAGAATGCCCTGGGGAAGAATTGGGATAAGATCATGACAAGTGAGAGGCTTAGAAAATTGTATGAGAGGTTATAAGATAATTAATAACTCATCGTACCTTAAAGGCAAACATTTAATTATGAAAAATATCTTCCTGGCATTTTTTTCCATGATGTGTCTCACTGCACTTTCGCAGGATAAAATTAGTCCTGTTATTAAGCAGGGTACTAAATTCAATTATATTGTCCACACCGGCGGTCAGGACTATACTTTTTCTACGTCGCTCGATTCGGTGTCCCTTGGGTACATTAAAATAGGTTGGATGATTGAGGGATTAGGCTCGGGCGGTTGGATCATGAAGAAAAATTCTTTAGAAAAGGCAACACATGGCTACTGGGACCAGCCAATAGCGGGCTCCGACGTGGAGTTGCCCGATGATCAAAACGTATTGATACTGTCCAGTGCCCAGTGGGAGTCAATGCAAAAAGATAAAAAGGTTGCTTTCGATGATCAAAATTTCCTCGTTAAAATACCTACCGACCAACAACTTCAAAAGTTAAATGGCAAAGTTCTTGACGGCATCCTCCTGGAAGCGGAAAATGGTTTTCGCATCTGGATCCTGAACAATTCTTCTTTTCCGATGGTGCTCAAGATTGAGGGCAATCCCCATGACATTAACCTGGATCTGCAGTCAATCGATTAGCTTCGCCAATTAAAGTATGCATGTCCCCTGCTTTGTCACAATGAAAACAAATGGGAGTCCTCACAGATGAAATCAAAGAGTTCGTTAAAAGAGAAAAGCTTGGCTTTATTGCAACGGTCTGTCCTGATGGTACTCCCAATCTTTCTCCCAAGGGAACAACCAACGTTTGGGACGATGACCATCTGATGTTTGCCGATATTTATTCGCCGGGAACGATCAAGAATCTTTCAAATAACCCTTCCATTGAGATCAATATCGTTGACGTTTTTATCAGAAGAGGTTATCGATTCAAGGGCACTGCAAGTATCCTTTCAGCAGGACCGCTGTTCGAAGAAATAGTTTCCTTCTATAAAAATACAGGGGCACCTTACTCTATTAAAAATATTGTCCTGGTGAAAGTCGAACAGATGGCCCCGCTAATTTCTCCTATTTATGATACGGGAATGCCAGAGAGTGAAGTAAAAAATAAGTGGACTGATTACTGGAATTCTGTTCATAACAATAAATAGAGCTCCATTGCTAAAAACATAAAACCCTCCCTTTAGAGGGTTTTATATTAAATTGAGAGATTTATTTCCAATGTCCCGGTGCCCAACGATAACCCCTGCGGCCATGCCTCCACTGGCCCACGGCCCATCCACGATGCCGACCGGGCCGTGCCCAGTAGCCAGGAACTTCTACATAGCGGCCATCGCGCCAAGCCCATTCTGGTCCAATCCAAACGGCACCACTATAGGGTGCAGGTCCAGGCGCTCCAACGGAAACGTTGACACTAAATCCAGGCCTTGTTCTTACATATTGCGCGTCGGCTTTCAGCAGTGAAAGTCCCAGTACCGTGATCATCAACACTAGCATTTTTTTCATAGCTTAATTTTTTTCTTTGACACGAGCTTTATTACAGGGTTTATTTTACAAACAAAATGCCGGCTTCTATCAACGGCATTACAGAAATATAAATATGAAATCCTTTCGCCTTATTCAGCATTGAATTTGTGTAGTTCTTCGAATTCTTGCCAAAATTTCATTGACGTTGTATTAACCAAGATTAGCATTTCAAGAAAAGTAAATGGGAGTTTTACGGTGATGTGGTCATCACAATGAGGTGGCGGCCAATCACAGGAATCCCACCGTTTCGCATAAAGTCCGAGGATGATTTCAAGGAGATTGTCAATCATTTCAATCTTCTTAATTAGGTTTTCATTTTCCCTTAAGGAACTATTCTTTTCCTATCTTTCTGCCATGAACATGCCAGACATTAAGCCGGGCAAATACTTACGCTACCTGGTCCTGCCTTCGCTATTCGGGACGCAGAGGACCAAAGAAATTTTGATTGTCAATCCAACCGCTGTTCCAGAGCGAGAGGAAGCCCAGGAGGTGTCGGTTTCTGTTTTCGATTACAACAATGAAACGCTCGAAGAAAAACAATTTGACAATGTAGAAGAAGTCCTTGGGTTCAAACAGAATGACCGGATAAGCTGGATCAATATCGACGGCCTGCGCAAGACAGATATCGAAACTGTATGTAACCATTTTGGGATACATCCGCTGTTGATGGAAGATATTTTAAGCATGAATCAGCGACCAAAGATGGACGAGGTAGAGGGGATCTTGTTTTGCCTTCTCAACATGCTTTATTATAACGAAGAAAGTCACACGGTAGAACAGGAGCAGATCAGCGTAGCCCTGGGAAAAGATTTTGTGATCAGTTTCCAGGAAGATGCGAAACGCGATGTATTTGATCCCCTTCGCCACAAGCTGCGGATGCAGAACAGCAAGATACGCCTGGCCGGCGCTGATTATTTGTGCTATTCAATGCTTGACGTGATAGTCGATAATTATTTTCTTGTGATGGAAAAACTGGGAGAAAGAATCGAATTGCTGGAAGAAGAACTGATCCGCAAAAGTAATACGCAGTCGCTCGCGAAAATTACACAGCTGCGCAAAGAACTTATCGTGTTAAAAAGAAATATTGCCCCGGTTCGCGATATTTTGAGTAGCATCCAGCGAAGTGAAAGTGATCTTCTTGATGATCGTACGACAAAATATTTTAAAGATGTATACGATCACATCATCCAGGCGTACGACCTCAGCGAAAACTATCGTGATATTATGGTGAGCATGCAGGACCTTTACATCAATAATGTGAACCTTCGAATGAATGAAGTGATGAAAGTAATGGCCATTGTGACCTGCTTACTGGCGCCAGCCACGGTGATCGGTGGCATATTCGGAATGAACTTTGACAAAAATGTAAACTTTTTCCATCAGCCCTGGGGCTTTTTTACTGCTGTTGCCCTGATGCTGATCATCCCGGTTTGGATGTTGTGGGCGTTTAGAAGGAGAGGATGGTTTTAGGCCTCCCATTTCATCGATGAAGGATTCATCGATTCTTCTTATAGATAGGAACCGTGCTGCAAGGCTCGCCGTACATAATTGTTTTCGCAACCGGCCGCAATAGTTTTGTGATCTCCATGTAGGCGAATTCGCCAATAGGTATTTCTCCGCAGCCTTTTATAACAACTCTTTGATCAGCAAATTCACGAACATCGATCTTCTTAATATTGTCCAGGAAGATCGTCTTGTTCACCTCTTCTGCATTTCCCACCATCACGTCCCTGGCAAGCGGTTGAAGGTAGGACGCAACGAGCATATAAGCCCAGGGAGGAATGATCGCGTCGGTTGAGCACGTAACCGCGACAAATTTATTCTTGTAAGAATCCCAGTTGTAATTCTTTAGGGCTTCTCTGAATTCCTTTTCTTTTAATATCAACCCCATGTACAAATGATCCTTGAGATCAAACACCATTATTTCTTCCTGGGGGTAATACAGCGCAAGGTCAATAGTTACTAATCCACTTTCTGCTACCTTATTAATGATTGTTTCGCTCATATAGAATCACTTACAAAAATAACATTTCGCAGTCTCCATTGTTTAAGATATCAGCCATAAAAAACCGTCCCGGAGGACGGCTTTAAGCTTTTAACCCCTAGTAAAATTTGTTTCTGTAGTCTTTGATCGTGGCAGCCTTTCTCAAAACAGCGGCGGGATCGTACTGCTGTTGGCCAAAATTAAATTGGCTATTTTGATTGGTAGTCAGAATATTCATACGCAACTGCGCTTCGGTAGATCTTCTTTGTCCCTCTACGTCTGCGTTTTCAACAGCAGTAGCCCCCACATTGTCTACCCTGATCACGTACACATTACCATAGCGTCCGTCTAAGGCTTGATTGACTACCTTCCCCTTATTTGCCGGGTTAAACGCAGCACCTACAACTTTTGGCTCGTATGCAATCACACCCGCGCCACCGGCGAAACGAAGGCTGTCCGCTGTTTGAATCGGCTGCCTTATCGAGGCAGACAAAGCCTCAAGCGTTGTAATATTTCCAATTCTCTTTTTTAATAATTGGGCCTTTTTCTGATTACGCAAAATTGGCTCAATGTATTTGCGCGCGGCGGCTGCGCTCATCACCCCTGCCTTATCCACTGCTGTAACGACAGCCACAACAAAATTGTCTTCCACTCTTTCGGGTTGTAATACATCGCCTTTATCGGCATCAAAAATTTGTTTTATAAATTTTCTTGACGCGCCAATACCTGGTATCTGGTAGGCGTGTGAGCTAACATCGGTGGCGAACAGTTTCTGGAGCCCTTTTGCTTTTAAGTTTTTGTCAAAATTGGCGTCAAAAGATTTCAGGTCCCTGCTTTCGCCAGCAAACTGTAGAGCGGAATTCTCAGCATTTCTTTCCGTCTCATCACTTGTTTCTATCTTTTTTGCAAGATAGGCGATCTTGTACGCAGGTTCGCTTCCTTTCTGTGACAAGATCTCAATGTAGTGGTAGCCGAAAACTGTTTTAACAACCCCGCTTTCTCCAACCTTATGTGTAAAAATGAAGTCGTTAAATTCTGCCACCATTCGACCCGTGTACACGTCGTTGTATATTCCACTATCCTTATTGCCGGAATCGTCAGAATATTTCCGACAAAGTGTGTCAAACTTAGCTCCGTTTTTTATTGCGAGTTGAATACTATCCGCGAGCTTCTTCGCAGTTGAGTCTTCCCGTACTTGCATTAGCTGCCCTTGTGATTGTTGTTGCGTAGCAACAAGAATGTGCCGAACCTTGACTGTGTCCGGTAACTGTTTCATGTCAATGATCTTGGCAAGCACATAATTGTCCTTATCAATATAAGGTCCATAAGTGCCCCCTACCGGCGTCTTCAATAATGAATCCTTTTCAGGAACCTGGATGGTTTTTTTACTGACATAACTATTGTAAAGTGGAAGTTCTGAATTGGCTTTTATAAAATCTTCCATGTTTTTTGCGGTATCAAACGCGGCTTTTAATGAAAGCAGTTTAGATCTTGCCGCAACACTGTCTGCGGAGCTTGGCGCCGCACTGAATAAAACATATTCTATGGTTCTCGTTTCATCGTCTCTCTTGTAAATGTCTTTGTGCCTGTCTATGTAATCCGCAATTTCTTTACCACTCACTTCCGATTCTTTCGAATTACTTGCAATGAGAGAATCGGGCACTTTTACATACGCGACCGTTGCCATCAGGCTGTTGTCAGCATTTTGCTTTTCCAGAAGCCATTTGGGATAGTGCATGGATCCTGCCATAAGACTCAGATATTTTTCGTCAAGGCGAGCATTGTCCATTGCGTCAAGCAGTATATTTAATTGTTCTTTTTGCGACTTATCCTTACCCCTTTTGATTGAGTTAACAATTTGCAAAACTCTGTTCGGATCGTACTGACCTGTTTGCGGATCACCCAAATATTGTCGTGCCAATTGCTGCGGATCGGGACCGTACAACATATCCGTTCTTTCCTTTTTACCAACCGACAGTCCCAACTTATCAAATTCATTTTTTAACAGGATTTGATCAACTTCCTGTTTCCACAGGTCGTTTATGATTTGTTGTCTTTCTGCTTCGCCTGTGGAAGTCCGACCTCTCTGCTGTTGTAAGTTTTGTTCCTGCATCTGCACCCTTTTTTCAAAGTCGATCTCATCTATGGTTTTTCCATTTACTCTTCCTAGTGCGGTTGAATTCCCTCCACTGAACAACCGACTACGGCCAGTAAACGCATCCATGAGTATAAATCCCGTTAACGCAAGCGCAATCGCAATAACTGCCCATCGGGCATATTTATCCCTGATTTTTTGAATAACTGACATAATGAGAATAGAATTAAAAATCCTTCAAAACAATTGCTTTGAAGGATGGCAAAAATAGGGTAATTATAAATATTAACACTGATAATTCAGGCCTCATAATTTGCGGGAACCACTGTAAAATAAAGGTTTCAAGCCAAAAATAACAACGAAGGATCAACGATGTCAGAAATTAAGCAACCTTGATTTGAATTAAGCCTGGTCAAAGTTTTTCTCCCCATGGGCACGTGAATTCAACTTGTTTTGTGTGAATAATTCCGTGTGAAACGTGATCATGAAACGGGATAGTTCCAAACAAACGGAAATTGAAATTGAATGGTTGTCGATGCATGGATTTAATTAACGAAATACTCAATCCCGGTTAACACTAACAATTGTTGATTTGGAGGCAAAAGTTTCTCTTATGATGTTTCCACAAAATTTGTGAATTCGGTGACGGATCGCAGCAATTGCAAGAACACGATCTGTGGATTTTGCTCTAGTTCGTGTGTATAACCGCCAGTCGGTACCTTTGCAATTGTGAATTACATTTTATTTTCCACTAATTCACAGCCGTAATAATAATAAACTCTTTTTTTAAAATAATTATATTACTACTATTAGTTCTGATAAGAGTTCTCGAAAAAATTGTTTTGGAAAGACAGTCTGATTTGTTGGAATATTGCTATCCGATTGATGACGGAACGAAAATTTTTTCTAATGGAAACAGAAATGTTGATAGCTGCGAAAAAGGACATTGAAGAAAATGGATTTCTCGATGTTGAACTGGATCCAACCCTGGATTTGTTTACGGAGATTGAACGGTTGAAAAAGGAAAAAAATGCGATCCTGCTGGCCCACTATTACCAGGAACCGGATATACAAGACGTGGCCGACTATATCGGCGACAGCCTCGGCCTCGCTCAGCAGGCAGAAAAAACGAATGCTGATATGATCGTTTTTGCGGGGGTGCATTTCATGGCGGAAACTGCAAAGATTTTGAACCCAACAAAAAAAGTTGTGATCCCCGATCTAAAGGCAGGCTGCTCTTTGAGCGATAGTTGCCCACCACCGCTTTTCAAAAAATTCAAAGAACAACATCCCGATCATGTCGTGGTGAGTTACATCAACTGCAGCGCTGGTATCAAGGCATTGAGCGATGTTATTTGCACAAGCAGTAACGCAAAAATCATTGTTGAAAGCTTTCAGAAAGATCAGCCGATAATTTTTGCTCCCGATAAAAACCTGGGTGCTTATATCAACAAAGCAACGGGCAGGAATATGCTACTTTGGAATGGCGCCTGCATGGTGCATGAGATATTCAGCCTGGAAAAAATTACCCGTTTAAAGGTTCGCCATCCCAATGCTAAACTCATCGCACACCCGGAATGCGAGGAGCCTGTTTTACGGGTCGCTGACTATATTGGTTCAACGACGGGCTTATTGAAATTCACCAGGTCTGATTCAACCCAAGAATATATAGTCGCTACGGAAACGGGGATTTTACACCAGATGATGAAAGCTAATCCGGATAAAACATTTATCCCTGCTCCACCAAACAATAGTTGCGCCTGCAATGATTGTCCGCACATGAAGAGAAATACCCTGGAAAAACTATACCTCTGCATGGAGTATGAAACTCCTGAAATAACTATGGATGACAAAGTCAGATTAGCTGCTAAGAAACCTATTGACAGAATGTTGGAAATAAGTGCGAAGGCCGGATTGTAAAGAAGTAATTTATTGTGATAGCCTAAAAACACATGGAAAATCTAAAAATCGCGACCGCCCAATTTGAGCACAGGAACGGTGACAAAAATTATAACCTCGAAGCAATTGAGAAATTAAGTGCACAGGCCGCACAAGAAGGGGCCAGGGTTGTGACGTTTCACGAATGTTCTGTGAGCGGGTATGCCTTTGCGAGGCATCTTACCAAAGAACAAATGTTGGATATTGCTGAATTCATTCCTGAAGGAGACAGTATAAAGAGTTTGCAACACATAGCTAAAAAAAACGACATTG
>VBAQ01000159.1 GCA_005883765.1 Bacteroidota bacterium | reverse complement strand
CCTCATTCGATGTTCCTTGTTCGGTATTCAATACCCTCTATATTTGCGCCATGGAGAATTTTTTGACGGATCTTTTTTCGAATCAATCCTACGATGAAAAGAATTTTTTTCTTATTGCCGGACCATGTGTAGTAGAAACTGAAGAGTTGGTAGTGGAAGTGGCCGAGAAAGTTTCAGTCATTTGCAAAGACTTTGGTATTCCTTATGTTTTCAAGGCATCATATCGCAAAGCAAATCGTACGAGCGGTGCGTCATTTGCAGGCATAGGTGATGAAGCAGCTCTTGAAATCGTGAACAAAGTGGGTTTGAAATATCAACTTCCCACCACGTCAGATATTCATGCTCACGAGGAAGCTGATATCGCCGCAAACCATGTTGATATTTTACAGATCCCCGCTTTTCTTTGCCGGCAAACTGATATACTGGTCGCCGCTGCTAAAACAAACAAAATTGTAAACGTAAAAAAGGGACAATTTTTAAGTGGTGAAGCAATGAAGTTTGCCGTTGATAAGATTCGCAATGCCGGCAATAACAAAATAATTTTGACCGAGAGAGGAACAACCTTTGGCTACCAGGATTTGGTGGTGGATTATCGAAACATTCCGATCATGCAAATGCATGGCGTCCCCGTGGTAATGGACTGCACACATTCGTTACAACAACCGAATCAAACAAGTGGCATCACCGGCGGCAATCCCCGCATGATCGGTACCATTGCAAAAGCCGCTATCGCTGCCGGTGCCGATGGACTCTTTATTGAAACACATCCTGATCCATCGAAAGCTCTAAGTGACGGCGCAAATATGCTCCGGCTTGATCAGTTGAAAAATCTGTTGGAGCAGCTCATAAAAATTCGCAAGGCTGCTATTTAGATTCAAGCCTTATTTACACTTGTCAATCTCCGAGTCGACCATTATTCACCAATAGCCTGGTCAAACTTATCTTTGCCTTGTGGCAGAAGATCTCAATATAGTCGCCGGCACAAAAACAGAGCAGTACGAATCCTTACTTCCACAAATCGGTGGATTGCTTGAGGGAGAAACCGATCTGATCGCCAATCTTGCCAATGTGGTTGCTTCTTTAAAGGAACAGTTTGGCTGGTTGTGGGTTGGCTTTTATTTAGTGAAGTCCGCGAACGTGGAAGCTTCAGCAGTTAGAGAGGAAGAATTAGTCCTGGCACCTTTTCAGGGTCCTGTAGCTTGTACAAGAATTAAAAAAGGAAAAGGAGTTTGCGGCGCGTGTTGGGACAAGGCTGAGACGATTATTGTTCCTGACGTTGAAAAATTTCCTGGTCATATTGCTTGCAGCAGCTTATCCAGATCTGAAATTGTGATACCTGTGATTCGCAATGGCGAAGTGCTGGGTGTGTTGGACGTAGATAGCGTAGAGTTGAATCAGTTTGATGAGACGGATAAATTCTTTCTCCAAAAAATAGTTGAATTGATTCCTTTTCCCTGAATGATAAAATAAGACGGTACAAATAAAAAAGCGTCTCATACTTCGACAGGCTCAGTATGGGACGCTCCGCTATTGAAAAGTGGTGTTAGTAACTTAGTTTCATTTCAACCCTTCGGTTTTTCTTCCGCCCCGTTCCTGTTTTGTTGTCAGCAATGGGCTGATCTTGCCCGTGACCTGCAGGCGTCAAACGGTTTGCATCAATTCCTTTTGAGACCAGGTAGTCTTTTACTGCATTAGCCCTGTTCTCACTTAATGTTTGATTTTTTTCGGGTGTGCCCGTGTTATCCGTATGGCCATCGATAGAAAGTTTTAATTCTGGGTTATCCTGCAGAATTTTTACAACATCATTTAGTCCTTTGTTTGAGCTCGACAATAATTTATAGCTGCCTGAAGCAAATAAAATATTTTGTGCAGCAAAATCAACTTTCTTTCTTACTTCCTCTTTGATCTCCGGGCAACCCTGGTTTTCAACCGTGCCTGGAACAGTCGGACATTTATCTTCCTCATCATTCACTCCATCGCCATCTGTGTCAGGAACCGGGCAGCCCTGGTAACGTGCTACGCCAGCCACATTCGGACACTTATCTTCTTCATCATTGATACCATCTTTATCTGAATCCGGCACCGGGCAACCATGATAGCGAGCTACGCCAGGAACAGTGGGACACTGATCATCATCATCATTAATACCATCCTTATCAGTATCGGGCACAGGACAACCGTCGTACTTCGCAACGCCGGGCACGGTAGGACATTTGTCTTTGTCATCGGTTATGCCATCGCCATCGGAATCCTTAAGTGCTTCAACAACAGGAACCGGGGGCAAAGGCTTTGGCTCTTCTTTTTTCTGGCCAATGATGCCGTAAATGCCGATGCTATGAAAAAAATGATAATTGGATGTTTCGTAATTAGCAGGAATGCGGTATTGAGAAGTGAAATTGATTCCCGCCTCATCAAACAAATTTACTCGCAGGCCAACGCCCAAAGGCACGAATCCACCATAATAACCTTTATACGTATGTACGCCCACGCCAATTGTTGCATAAGGTATTACCCAATAGTCTTCGGTTACCAATTTAAAGTTGGCGGAGGCGTCTCCTTCCAGTAAGAGATGGTTATTCCCAAACGGTGCCCTGTTACGAAAAGGATAATCCAAAAAGCTTCCGTTTAATGTTGCCGCAAAATCAATCCGTGGTAATATTCCTTTAAAATAGCTTATTGCAATTCCCGGCGACATTTCCCGGAACTTAGCAAATTTTTTATTGTTGAAAACTGAAGCGAGAGAGGTAGTGCGAATACGTTGAGCAGTGACAAAATCAGTGAGTGTGAAACTTATTCCTATGGCGGGTTGTCTGATGGGAAGCTTGGTTTGGCTGTATCCTGTAGTAAACAGACAATAGCCCGCTACCACAGAAGCCAGTAATTTCTTCATAAAGAGAAGTTTGGTTTTAAACTTGAACAAAAATAACGGCTAAGTTCAATATCAGGAAAAATTTTATTCCCCTGTTATGCACCTCAGGATGACTTTTTCTTTTCTAATACTTCGACCTTCACTCTCGTCAATCCATCTTTGTGTCCGATCTGCCTTGCAGCAATGGCAGAGAGGTCAACAACTCTTTTCATTCTGTAATGAAGCCTGTCATTTATTTTTACAACTACGGAGCGACCATTGCGTAAGTTGGTTACTTTTATCCATGTGCCCATTGGTAGAACGTTACAAGCTGCTGTCAGTTTTTTCTGACTAAAAATTTCGCCATTGGCAGTTTGCCTGCCTTCAAATTTATTCGCATAATAACTGGCGGTGCCATATAAAACCTTTGGCGTCTTGGCTGGCAGGGCCGGCCTGCCCTGGGCAATTGTTTGATGAATCAAAAAAATAAAAGCAATCGTTTGAATAAGAATTTGTTTTTTCATAATTAGGATTTTTTGGATATTAATTTTTTGTTACGAGCACGATTCCCATCTTGTGCTTTGTTCACCGATCGGCGACTTGTTCATTTCGTCGCAAAATATTTTTCCCTCAGCCGGTGGTCCTCACCATACATGTCATCGTAAAAAATAATTTTGCCGTCTTTTCCTTCGCAGGTAAAATACCTTATAAACAAAGGAATTTTTTCTCTTACCGGTATATAATGTTTTTCTTTCCGTACCAACCACTGCGCTACCGAGTCGGCTTTTGTATATGAACCTTTGCCGAGAGTCTCTACATATGAACTATCATTTTGAAGTATATAGTTACTCAGCTTCTCCCATTCCTGCACGCGCACACATCCGTGACTTAGCGCCCGGATTGACTGGCTAAAAAGATAACGTTGATTTGTATCATGCAGGTATACCGCATATTTATTCGGAAAATTAAATTTCATTACGCCAAGGGCGTTATCATCACCACTGCCCTGTATGATCTTATAAGGAATTCCCTTTTTATATTTTGACCAATCCACAAAATAGGGATCAACCTCTTCGTTTTTTTCATCCAGGAGGCTGAAACCTTTTTTCTCCAGGTAACCGGGATCTTTTTTTAGCTCAGGCAAAAATTCCTTTGCAATTATACTTTGAGGAACACTCCATTGAGGATATGTGATCATTTCGGAAATGGCACTGCTCAATTCCGGGCTGCGGGTTAATGGTTTGCCTACCACAACCTTTGAATAAAATTCAATCGAATCACTTTGCCATAATTGCAAGTAATATCCCGCCAGGTTCACCCATACATATTTATCGGGCATTTTTGCGGGAAGCATTTTGTATTTATCAAGGCTGAGAGCAATTCGGAAAAACTTATCCTTGTCTGTAAGATTCAACGAGCGAATTGTTTCATTGCCTGCCTTTCCATCTGCCTTCAATTTCTTTTGCGCCTGGTATTTTTTTATTGCCTTAGAAAGTTTTATTGAATCCACCAAAGAGTAGGAAGAATCTAAAATTCCTTCTTCGAATAAACGTTTTGGCAATGCCTTTAAATATCCGATCGAATCATAGACGGGGTAAGGAACATAGGTGTAGTCTTGGAATTGAGCGCTGTCTAAAAATTTTTTTATCCCGCTCTTTAACTCGTGGTACGCTTTTATAGGCGGTTCCAATGAGTCTATCACACGGGTGACGGAATTTGACTGAAGGATCTTTTGTAGTTGTTGTCCATAAAATTCATTAAGCAAAACGGAGTCGGTTCGCAGTGTTAAACTATCTTTTTGTAAGCGCCCGAGTCTTACATCTTTAATTACCTGTAATAGCCCATCTGATAGCAGTACATCGACTTTCGACCAAAGCACGGCATCTTTCCTCGCAGTGGTATCTGCCCCAAACTTTTCTTTTATGAAAGATATATTTTTGAAATGATAGTCGTCCGGAAAAAGTCCATAAAGCTTCGCATTTTCAATAAACTTCATTACCGAGTCAGCAACAGGCGTCCATTTTTCCTCTTTGCTCCATCTCGCTTCATTGTCTCCCCCATAGATGTATTGCAGAACGGCCGGCTGTAAGATTGAAATGGTGTCTATTTTGCCATTATTATCGGGTATGTGATTCACTATTTTTCTGATTATATCGGGTACCCTCTCATTCATTTGTTCGGGGGTAGTCACGATTTCCTGGTGAGGGGTATTACCATTGTTGTTGCATGACATGAGATACCAGCTGCACATAAAAGTGCAGGCAACAATGATTTTATTCTTCAGTTTTCTCAGATGGAAAATATTTGTATGGCGTTTTGTAATTAATTTCATCAGGATATCGAGGTCCTTATGTTCGACAAAATAACAAATCGTTTTAATATTCGCTTAATTGGTTTTTCTATTTTTTTGACAGTATCATTACTCTCTTTGCGTGCGCAAAATAACCAGCCCAAAAATACTCCCGTGGAGCTCCGGGTAATCAAAAGCTACAAAGCTTACAAGCAGTCGGTAAAAAAAGACAGCTTAAAAAAGATGGTAGAGTTAAAAACAATCGTGCCAGGCATTCAATATGACCTTCGTTATGGGACTATTAACAATTTTCTTCACCGGCAGCTATATCATAACGGGAACATAACATTCTTGCGTTTGCCAGTAGCCCACGCACTTTCCCAGGCACAACAAGAACTAAAACATCAAGGGCTTTCCTTAAAAATATGGGACGCATACCGCCCTTACCGGGTGACAGTGGAGATGTGGGATGCAATCAAAGATGATCGTTACGTTGCAGATCCCAAAAAAGGTAGCGGTCACAACCGCGGTATCGCAGTTGATCTTACTGTTATCAATATTTCAACGGGAAAGGAGTTAGATATGGGGACTGGCTTTGATAATTTTTCAGATACCGCACACCAGGACTTCGTGAATTTGCCGTCGGAAATTTTGCAGAACCGAGCGATACTAAGAACGACCATGGAAAAATACGGATTTAAAGCTTTACCGACCGAATGGTGGCATTTTTACTGGAACAGTTCTGAATTTGAAGTGATGGATATCGAAGCAAAAAAATTTAAAAAAAACATAAAATAAAAAATTCTGAAATTTCATTTATAGATGGTTCAGTGACTTTTGAATTTGTTATCTTAGCCGCCTAAAAGTTCTTTGTGAATATGATCAATCGAAGAAACATCCGGGTGAAAGTGATGCAAACCTTGTACACTATGTCAACATTGGAAAAAGAGACAAAGCCCGGTGATGTGGTAAGGATTCTGCAGAAACATTTTGAACAAACACGGCAGTTATTTATTTACCTGACTTACTTTCTTTCAGAGGTAGCTCACTACGCTGAAACGGATGCACAGCTTCGTGCAGGCAAACACCTGCTCACTTATGAAGATCTCCACGTAAGTACGAAGATCGCTGGCAACGAAGTCCTTTCAAAAATACTTGAAGACGCTTCTTTCAAAGAATTCGAGAATAAAGACAAACCTCAGCTGCTATTAGATAAAGAACTGGTAAGAAAAGTATACCATGAACTGGTTGAAGCTAAAGAATACAAAAAATACATAGCCACACAGCAAAGAGAAAAAAAAGAAGAGAGAGAAATACTGGAATTTATTCTTGATAAATTTTTATTGAGCAAAGAGACTTTTCTTTCTCACGTCGAAGAAAATTTCAGCAATTGGGAAGATGATGGCGAGATGGTGATCCAGTTACTTGTGAACTATCTACAAAAACCCGGGACCTACAATTTTAAGGAAATGATCAGTGAAGAGAAATGGAGCTTTGCCAAGTCTCTTTTGCAAACGGTACAGGAAAAAGCTGAGTATCTCGAAAATTTTGTGATCCCCAAACTAAAAAATTGGGATCCTGAACGCATTGCCCTACTCGATATGATATTGATGAAAATGGGCGTTGCCGAGTTTTTATATTTTGAAACGATCCCGCCCAAGGTTACCATCAATGAATATATCGATCTTGCTAAAGAATACAGTACCTCGCAAAGTGGGCAGTTCGTAAATGGAATTCTTGACAATATTCATAAGGAAATGGTGCAGCAAGGAAAAATGCACAAGGTTGATTTCAGAAAGGCATAGTTCCCGGTTGCGTGTCGCTCTTGTCCTGGTCTTGACAACGGAATGAGTAAAAAATAACGAATGACCAATAACCAGAAACCATCTACCTTTGCATCCCGATAATTGCATTTAAAGGATTTACCCATGAACATAAAGAATTTATTGATAGTTCTCGCCGGAGTTATGGGTCTGATCGCGTGCCAGCAGCGAACTTCAAGGACAGCCGGTGAAAAACCAGTTGACCCTATCCGCGATTCGACCAACTTTACAACTATCCAATGGATCGATTCTGTTGAAAAAGATCTTGGTACTGTAAAAGAAGGGCCCGAGGTGGAAGTTGCCTACAGATTTAAAAATACAGGTGATCACGCATTGATCATCTCGGATGTTCGTGCCTCATGTGGTTGCACCGTTCCCGAGAAACCTCAGCAGCCTTTTGAGCCGGGTGCCGAAGGAACTATTCATGCGAAATTTACCACGAAGGGACATGTTGGAGGAAATCTGAAAACAATTACGGTGACGGCAAATACCAAGGGAAATGTTTATCATGAATTAACCTTCCACATTAACGTTGAGGAAGACAAATCAACCAATAAAAACTAAGCTCAGCGAAGCAACATTTAAATTAACTAACATGAAGTCCAAATTTTATTATCTCATTGTAATTATTGCGATCTTTTTTACCGGCTGCGTTGATCCTAATGCGTCAGGACAAGGGAAAGGTGCAGGAGGAGGGATAGGCCCATTGATCTTTTTGCCACTGATGATCCTGGTGTTTTGGCTGTTCTTCATTCGTCCGCAGGCAAAAAAAGCAAAAAATCAGAAAAGCTTCGTTGAAAACCTGCAGAGAGGCGACAAAGTAGTAACTACCGCGGGTATCCATGGCACCATTAATAAAATAAATGAAGACGGAACAGTCAATCTTGAAGTAAGTCCCGGCAGCTATATTAAGATGGAAAAATCCGCCATTAGCATGGACTGGACCACACAACTGAATAAGGGCGCAACTGCAGGGAAGAAATAGCACCAGGGTTTATAAAGATATAAGCGAATAAGAGGAAATTGGAAACAGTTTCCTCTTTTCTTATCTCCAAGGTGAACAAAATTAATCTTTAACTTTCCTCATAATCCTTTGAATCCTTTCATCATGTTTCTACGAATCGGGTTAACTGGTGGCATCGGCAGTGGTAAAACAACAGTGGCAAAAATATTTGAATTGCTGGGAGTGCCTGTTTATTATGCCGATGAGGAAGCGAGGCGGATCATGAATGAAAACGAAGAATTAAGACTATCGATTCAAAAAGAATTTGGCGAAGCGGCTTATAAAAATGGTGAATTGGACAGAAGCTACATGGCCTCAAACGTTTTTCAAAACCCGGTAAAATTGGAAATGCTCAATGCGCTTGTTCATCCCGCAACCATTCGCGGCGCCACGAACTGGATGCGTGAGCAACGAACTGCTTATGCCATTAAAGAAGCTGCGCTAATTTTTGAATCTACCGCTGCGGAAGAATTAGATTACATCATTGGTGTCTACGCGCCCGTGTCACTCCGAATTAAAAGAGCCATGGAAAGAAATGGCGTGAGCTACGATGAAGTGTTAAAAAGAATGAATAACCAGATCGATGAAGATATAAAAATGAAACTTTGTGATTTTATAATTTACAATGACGAGCAGAAATTGCTGATACCCCAGGTGATAGAGCTACACCAAAAATTGCTCAGGCTTGCTGAAGAAAAACCATTGTCTCAATCATGAAGAAAGTAGTCATCGTTTTATTCATAACAATATTTGCGCTGGATCTCACTTCTGCACAACAAAAACCGCTAAAAAAAACTTTTGCTCCGACAGTACAACCACAACAGCAAACACAACCAACCTGGGTAGGAATTATTGCCGGGCCAAATTTGAATTACCTGGATTATCATGATAAAATAACAACCATCCAGGGAACGAATGCTGGTTTTCATGCAGGGATATTCTGTCAAAAGAATTTCGACAAAAGGTTTGGGTTACAACCCTTGTTGTTAGTCTCTGTGCGAGGCGGGAAGATCAACGATATAGATAGCACCGTCAACGCAAAATTGATGAACCTGGAACTGCCAGTAAATCTTCTGTATTCAGATAAACATTTGGTTGTGGGTGCAGGTCCAAATTTCTGTTACGCAATTAGCGGAAAATTAAAGAACCCTAATGGCGAAAGAAATGCGTATGATCCTCGTGAATCCTTTGAACGAACTTTAAAAAGATTTCAAATTGGGGGAAATTTCATGATGGGTTACACATTTAAAAAAGGAATTCTTGTTAGTGCTAACTTCTCACCTGGCTTTACGAATATTTACAAGGGCGACGATTCAGCGCCCCGGCATGTACGCGCTAATACGAGCACATTTGGATTTTCGCTTGGTTACATGCTTGCAATTCCGAGCAACGAGTAATATTCAAAATCCTTTTTTCTTTTTGTCTTTTTCTTTTGAGCCGTGCGCCAGTGCAGGATAATCAAACACCAGGTTGCAAAACGCCTTGACGCCAACATTGAGCATGCTGTCATCAATGTAAAAATCTGCTGT
>VBAQ01000134.1 GCA_005883765.1 Bacteroidota bacterium | reverse complement strand
GTTTTCAACTCTATAAATCTTATTTTTCTCAGAATCGGACACCCACACCACACCATCACCGCCAACTGAAATGTCATTCAAGCCCTCTCATTCAATCCACTTACCCAATCAACGGCAATGATTTTTCCGTCGAGGCCAATTTTTGCAATGGAACCCTTCCCATCCTTACCCCAGGGATCCGTTCCATCAATATTGGAAGCGTACAACACTTTATTTTCAGCATCAAACAAAACCGACTCAGGTACTTTTAATATCGTATCTGTTTCCCAAAGCTTTGTGACCGCATGTTGTGCAAAGGAATTAATACAAATAGCAAGACCGATGACGGTGAAAAAAACTGGCTTCATTGAGAGGAGTTTTAAATAAAGATACCAACAAATTGAAAAGGAAAAATTATGAAAACCTTTCTACGCTGAAGGCAGAAAGATCAATGCTGGTTTTTTTCTTCTCAAGAATTTCTTCAATTAATTTTCCGGTACCAGCTGCAGCCGAAAGACCCAACATAGCATGGCCGCCTGCGAACAAAAGATTAGAATATTTGCCGTGCCTTCCAATATACGGAAGGCCATCTGGTGTCACTGGCCGGTAACCAAACCATGCTTTATTTGCCTGGGGTTCGGAAATATTCAATGAAGGAAAATATCGCTTCACAGCTTTGTAGATCGCATTGACTCTTTTTGGCAAAATATTATCGCTGTGGCCGCTCAATTCCATTGTACCCCCAATTCGCAACCAACGCCCGATCGGTGTCATGGCAGTTCGATCCTCAATCAGTATCGCGGGATGTTGAAGATTTTTCTCTACGTTTTCATATACCACGCTGTAACCTTTGCCGGGTTGCATCAGCAAATGAATGCCGGCCATTTTTGCCACCACAGGCATCCAGGAACCGTTTGCAATGATTATTTCATCGGCCTTGATTTTTCCTTCGTCAGTGACAACTGAATTGATGCGACCGTTGTTCCTCTCAAAATTTTTCACCTCGGTATTCAATAAGAATTGGACCCCACGTTGTTTTAAATGAGTGTATAATGCATTCATAAACTTCCCCGGATTCAAGTGACAATCATCCATCCACAATACTCCTCCCGCGACCTCAACGTCCACCTCTGGTTCGCGACTCTGCACTTGCTGCGCATTGCAAATCTCGGCTTTCAAACCAAGCTTTGCCGCGTGTTCAGCTAAATGCTTTTCATGTTCGCCGGTCTTTTCATTTTTATAAAGAGCCCAACAGCCTTTCTCTATCATGTCAAATGAATCATGAAATTCATTCTTAAAGTCATTCATCAGCTGCCTGCTCAACTGCAACAGGTTGCTGAGATGTGGAATATTTTCCTGCACCTTTTGCTCATTGGCATTTTTGCGAAATGTCAGTCCCCAGCGAATGAGGTCAACGTTCAGCCTGGGCTGAATATAAAACGGAGAGGACGAACTTAGCATCCATTTTAAACCCTGCCTAATAATGCCCGGAGATGCCAGCGGAATGAAATGACTGGGCGAGATATAACCCATATTCCCAAAGGAACACCCGTCGGTTATGTTATTGCGGTCGATGACTGTCACTTCATGACCTTCTTTGTCCAGGTAGTATGCCGTGCACAACCCAATGACACCGCCTCCAATGATCGCTACCTTACTCATAGTTTACTCAGCTTTTATTATCCTGGCTCCGAAAATTCTGCCCGCTGTTTTGCCATAATTAGCTTCAATACGAACAGTAATTTTTGATTTGTCTTTCAGAAATCGATCCGGGATTGCGTAAATCACATCGTAGAATTTACCCGTTACACCTCCGTTCCACTCTACTTTTGCGATTTTATTTCCGTCTATCAGAATATCAAAGACCCTATCCTTATCATCGCCCATGTAGGTCAACAATAAATTATTTTTTTGATTTGGAAGAATTTTCATTTCAAAAGAAAAAGAATTATCGCGTCTTGCTTCGCGTCCCATTCTGCCCATCGCATCACTTACATAACTTCTTTCGCTTGCTTTCAGATCATGATCCCGTTCAGGTTGCATTTCGCCGATATGGAAATTATCAACCGTCTTTTCTTCAATTTCTTTTTGTCGTTTCTTTTCAGCTTCGTATTCTGCTTGCCTCGCTGCCCAACCAGTCGTGGTAAAATAATCCCAATAAACGCTATAACACTGATCATAGACCTCATAGAAAGGAACCAATTTTACATCAAAAGGTTTTCCAACACCTGTCATTTCAAATTGCAAAGCGTGAGTCGCAGGTTTGATCCAATCCTTTACATTTTTGTCATCGGTAAGCAAAACCGGAGTTCCATAAACCGGGTCAGGCATTTCTTTTCCCAATTGGCCAGCTAGCACAAGGGGCCCGTATTTGAAGGCAATCCGGTTTGGATTATCAGGCATGGCTTCCGTATACAAATTCATACCGAATCGAACAGACATCCAATCATATTTATTCATTGTAACACGAAAGAAAATATATCCATCAACATTATTGTTTCGGATTTGCATTATTTTATAACCTTTCTTTCCGCCCATCAAAACATTGAAATCATTTTGTGCCCAAAAAGGTTTCCTAACGGCTAAAACAAAAGTTTTTGGTTTTTCACCTTCATAGGTTAAGGTTGTAAAGTTTTCCTTAGGGAAGTTGGTTTCCTGCCGGATTATTATTCCTTTTTCTCTCCAATTAAGTTTAGAGGGAATAAATAAGTTTATGTACAAGGTGTTTTCACCATCATGACTGTAAATCTGTTCTGCATATTTGGAATGATTTTCCATTCCAGTGCCTACACAACAGGTAAAAGTGTTGAATGAATCACTGAATTGTTTTCTTGTCCCCATTCGCAATGGCACAAAATAAGTCATCATTCCATTTTCAGGATTCTGCGAAGCGAGAATGTGATTGTAAAGGGCACGTTCATAGAAATCCATTAAGGTTGAAGAAGGTTGCCATGAAAAAATATGCCTCGTCAGCTTGAGCATGTTATAGGTATTGCACGTTTCGCAGGTGTTATCGCTGAGCCGGTCATTCAATGAATCCGGCCTTCCGCAATATTCATAATTGCTGTTGCCGCCAATAACATAGCTATGGTGATCAACCATCGTTTGCCAAAAGAACGAGGCGATTGTCTTGTCTCTGGCATTACCCGTGAGTTCATATTGCCTTGCACTACCTATCGCCTTAGGTACATTGGTATTGGAATGCTTGCCCGCCATTGGATCGATCCGCTGGGCCAGTTTTCCCATCACAAACTCATCATAAAATTTGTAAGATAGATCAAGATATTTCTTGTTGCCGGTGATCGAATAAATATCAGCCAGCACATTATTCATTCCACCATATTCGCAATTGAGCATTTTCAGTCGCAATGAATCTGACAAATGGCCAACTATATCGTAAGTCCAATCAGCCATACGCTTTACGACCTCCAAAGCCTTTTTATTGTTGGTATACAAATACGCATCTACCAAACCTGCCATTAATTTATGAACTGTATACCATGGACTCCACCCTCCATTCAGATCAAAACCACCCGATCTTATTTCTCCCCTTGCTACTTTTCCAAAAATAGAATCCTCATTGGGGATGGCACCCACATAACCTGTTTTTCTTGCCTGCTGGCATTTTTCCAATTCATCAACGATATAATTTACCCTCTGGCTGAATTCATTATTCCCGGTTGACGCAAACATCATCGAACATGCAGACAAATAATGCCCCATCGTATGACCCGACAAGCCCTCGCTTTCCCAGCCGCCATATACCGAATCTTTTACAGGAAGACCAGCATTTTTGTAAAAGCGATACAACAATCTGTCTGGATTTAGTACAAGTAAGTACGCGCTGTCCATTTGCATCGCATGACGAAAAGGTCCATCAAGCAGGCTCACATCCTTCAGATCAAATGCCCACGCCTTAATTGCTACTGCAGGTTTTATTTTGATCCTTGGATCATTCTGCTGCGGAACATATGATTGAGCCCAAACAACTGAAGTATAAAATAATAACAGGAACGAAATAAATTTTTTCATTGATCACTTCTTCCATTTATTCTCCAACATTTTTATAAAATATCCCCCAACTACGCTCCTCGCCTGGAATCCTACTTGTTTGCCATCCACCGTCTCATGCCAATCACTCAAAGGAACTCTGGTAGGCGTCTGGGTAGCATATTTGTAAACCGGCTTTATCAGCGTATCAAAATCGTTTTGATCATTGGCCAATGTGGCTGTCCACATGATCCAATCGCTTTTTGTGTAAGTTTTACGGCTATCAAGTGGCAATCCAAATTCGTTTTGTTTGGTGACATAAAATTTCACTTCTTTATCATAAACAGACCGGGGAAAAAGATTTAAGCGAAGTAGTTTGTCCCAAACCAGGTTATATTTTTGGCTCCAGGTTCCTTTTTTATCAAAAGTGAGAGAATAATGGTCGCCATCATTGGCCATTTGCATCCACTTAGTCGCGTAATCTTTTGCAATTTGATAATATTTGGATGCTTCACCTGGTTTTCCCAATTTCTTTGCCATCTGCGCATAGGCTGCAATGCCCACGATTGCTTTCATGGACAGGTTTACATTTCGTGCAAGATGTCCAGCAAAATCATCCGTGCATAATTGATTAGCGGGATCGAAGCCATCATGCACCAAAAACTCAACCCATTGACTCAACACATTCCAGTGTTTGTTTGCAAAATCAGTCTTGCCCTCGGCTTTGCAAATCGCCGCGCTAAGGATAATCATGTTACCAGCTTCCTCCACCGGCATATCTTCACCATAAGTTTGTCCATTGGCCTGCGGATAAGTGCCCAGATCATGAGCAGGAAAAGGTTTTGTCCATCTGCCACTTTCACTGTAATACATCAACGGCTCAACCATTCCTTTCAACAAGGCTGGATTATAAATTAATGTAAGCGGCGCCGAAGGATAAGTTACGTCCACTGTCCATATTGAACCGTTGCTGAAATTTTCCTTTTGAGGAAATAAAATTTCACCCTTTGGGCCTCTCACCAGTTTGTGGGCAGCCAGTGATTGGCGGTAAGCAAGCACACAAAGCTTTGCATAAGTTTCTCCGCCTGCCTTTAGAGCATCCTTATATAAGTCTTTGTCAAATTTATCACAACGTTTTGCAATAGACTCAAACTCCGTCAGCGACTTCTGGATCATTTCTTCTGTCGAAGAAAAATTCTTCTTCCACCATGCCTGGAGGTTTTGATTAAAATATTGAATGGAATAAAGATCGTCGTAAGCCAGCAAAATTGTTTTCTGAGTGGGCACGGATTTTATTTTGCCGCAATCAATTTTCAGATCATACAAACTCATCGGGTCAGAGCCCGCGCTTTCATGTGGTGTCAGTTCAATACCGGGTTCATCGGCAACAGCGAGGTATAAGTAACCCCAATCGATTCGCAGGTCATCTCCTTTTTTCTTTAACACAGGCTGTTCCACCGTACCCGATTTTTCAAAAATGATTCCATCTTGTTTGAAAACTCGCTGGCTCACGGCTTCACTGATGTTGTTCCGTGAAATATCCACAGAAGCATTAAAAAATAGTTTCACATCATGTTGCTTTGAATCCGTCGGCCGCACTTTAAACGTAATGAAGCTAATCGGCCTCGAATACAGGTTGAGATCATCCATCAACAAAGGAGAAAGAAAATTTAGGGCGACTGCAACTGGCCCGCATTCGAATTCATAATTTGTGTGCGTGGCGGTAATTTCCACTTTTTTCTGAACAGCTTGCTGAAATCCTGTAACCGCTTTCTGTTTTGCAAGCCCGGCATCCAACCAAGACCAGCCCCTTGGATTGATGCAATGCAGCGCCAACACATTGTCTTGTTTTTTTAAATTGTTTTTGATTGATTCAGCCAAAGGATATTTTTTCAAATCATTCACATAGCAATTGCTGCAACTGTAGGCCGGTTCTCCATTGATGTAGACTTCCACGTCATCGTCATGCCGCAACAATAAAACAAGTTCGTCGATGTTCAAATCATTTAGACGAAATTGGCGTCGCACCCATATGTCCTTTGTCTTCCATTCCGTCGCTGCGGTATTGTCCCAACCAGTTCCGAAAGGAGCTTTGCCCGTCTTCCATCGGCTGTCATCAAAATTGTCTTTCATCCAATCAACGCCTGGATCATCTTCTGTGTATTTACATTCAAAAGGTCTTTCTGCTCCCGGCGCAAGAAGTATTTCTATCGGAAATTCGGGTCTGCCTAAGAAACCATATTTCGCGCCATCGACCTGCAACAAACCGAGCAGCGAATGTTCCGCGCCGGTCCAGTGCCTTGTCACACTCTCATTCAGTTTGTCGGTGAAACTCCAGATGCTGAAGTAAGGATCATGCACGACCAGGGGATATGCGGGGGCCTTATTGATCTGGGCGAATGTAATCAACGAAATGAAAAGAAAAAGAAATTCTAAGGAAAGCTTCTTCATTTTGACTTTTGTCCGAAATACTCCTTCGGAGACTTTTTACTTTTTTACGTTCACTAATAATTCAGCTTAACGTCCGTGATCTTGGTCGGCAACCATACCTGCATTTCATTTTTGCCGCGATTAGCCCATGTGTAATAAGGTATAGCGACAATATTTTTCTTTTCTGTTTTCAATGACATTCCATCTTCGGAAACAATGACCACAGGCACTTCCGCCGTTATCGCCTTTACAGGTTCGTCCATTACTTTGTAATCAATGGTTTTGAATTCTGTGTTCCCAGGGATAACGATATTCCATGCTTTGCCGTTATTATCGGCTCCTTCCACGCAATAAACAATTGGGCCACGCTGAAGGGCAATGCGATTATTATCCTGTTTTAATTCATCTTTAGCGACCACCGTGTTGATGGTCATTCCCAGCTCATAGTCTACTTTATCGCCTCTCTCCCAAACGCGGTCAAGTACATAGTAACCGTTGTCTTGTGAAGCCGCGAGCGTTTTACCATTTACAGTCAATGAAATGGGCGCAGGATTATTTCCGGCACCAGCAAACAAATACAAATTGCCCGGAACTGTTTTGCCCTGGCACCATCCGGGTATTCGCAAAAAGATTTTGAATTTTGACCTTTTCTCAGGATCAATACTCAATTTCACTCTTCCATCCCACGGATAATTTGTCTCCATCTTGAGTGCCACGTCATTCTTTCCAACGGGAATTTTTGTTTCGCTGCCAACAAACAAATTTATCCAGATCCCGTTTTCATTTTTTGCATAGATATAGTTACCTAATGATGCTACGAGTCTCGCAATATTTGCAGGACAGCAAGCGGTGCCAAACCATTCCCTTCTTGCATGCTGCCCTTTTGAGGCCAGGGGATTTCCATAAAAAAAATGGTCACCTGAAAGACTCAATCCATCCAGTGCGCCATTGTACAAACTTCTTTCCAGCACATCCATGTATTTACTCTCACCTGTCAGCGCGGCCATCCGCTGGTTCCAGAATACCATGCCCACCGAAGCGCAGGTTTCACAATAGGCCTGTTCATTGGGCAGATCATAATCCGTAGTAAATCCTTCATTGCTGCCCGCTGAACCAATACCACCTGTGATATACATATTTCGGTAAACAACATCTTCCCATACCGTCTTCATTGCATTCATATAGCCTTCATCACCGGTGAGTGCAGCCACGTCCGCAGCACCGGTGTACATGTACATAGCTCGCACAGCGTGCCCGGTTATTTCTTTTTGCTGCTTCACCGGTACTACATCCTGAGCATAGCCAGTATCTTTCCAGTCTGTCCACGTGTAGCCCTTTGCCAGACGATGGCCTCTTTCACTGAGCAACCAATCTGCTTCCTTCAAATATTTTTCATCATGCGTTGTCTTATACAATTTCACCAAAGCCAGCTCGAGCTCCTGGTGGCCGGTCACCCAATCCCTTTTGCCAGGACCGAATAGAGAAATAAAATGATCGGCGAAACGAATGGCCACGTCCAATAATTTTCTTTTACCGGTGGCATTGTAATACGCAACGGCTGCCTCGATCAAATGGCCTCCGTTGTAATCTTCGTGCATGCTCATGTCCGTCCACCTATCCTGGAGGCCGCGCAATGTGTACCACGTATTCAAATAACCATCCGGCAATTGCGCCGCGGCAATAATATCGATCCATTCATCGCATTTGCGTTCGAGGGCAGAGTCCGGATGATTTTTTAGTGAATAGGACATTGCTTCAAGAGCCTTATATACGTCGCTATCATCGTAAAATATTCCTTGGTGCGGTTCTCCTTTTTTTCTCGCAACCCTTCTAAAATTTTCAAGTCTCGGCGTGGCTGTTTCCGTTTGGTAAATGCATGCAGAAAGGGTTTTTGTAGCTACCTTATCAATTTTACTCCGCCAAAAATTATCAGTGATGTTCACTTTTGAAAAGTTGACAAACTCAAATTTTTGCAATGGAGTTTGTGAAAAAATCTTTGAAAAAAACAGAATCGCGATTATTAAGAAGATATTTTTTCTCTCGGAATTCTATGCAGCTTTCGTTGTGTCACTCCCTTGTACATCCTGGAATTCTACTCGTCAATCTTCACCATTCTTCCCACCATACCGGCGCTGTCGGTCGGCATCTCCGACGGAGTCTGACACTCGTCAGAGTCGTCAGACCCGACCAGCTTCGCTGCGTCGGGACTCACACTTTCGGCAGCGTGTATCCATTATGATATTCTGCAGCCAGGTACTTGTTGGCTTCTTCATCGGTGAATTTATTCATCGCTGCATTCCAATAAATTTTCTTTCCCATCCTGAATGCAATATTTCCCATATCGCAAACCGTGGCGACGTGAGCGGCCAGTTGAACGGGACACTTGAGATCGTCCAGCTTTCTTGACCGCACCACATCAACAAAGTTCTTTGTGTGAATAGCTACCCCATCGTCGGATCTCTGCTGCCTGGACACAGCTTCCATTTTATCCTGGCCGTTTATTTTCTCAGGAATTACTTCCCACCCGCCACGATCCACGACCAGCGTTCCATTATTGCCGATGAACGCCACGCCATGATCACGCTGGTATGGCCCATCATTGATCCCTGTTGCATGCTCCCACAGCATATTGAAACCTTCAAACTCGAAGATCGTTGTCAGTGTATCCGGTGTTTCTTCGGCATCATCTGGATAAGCAAATTTGCCACCACTAGCCACGATGCTCTTGGGCACTGAGGCTTTAGCACCAAGCAATGCGTAGTCGATCATGTGCACGCCCCAATCGGTCATCAAGCCTCCCGCATAGTCCCAATACCAGCGGAAATTGAAATGAAACCGATTCGGATTGAATGGACGCTTTCTTGCCGGCCCCAACCACATGTCATAATCAACGCCAGGCGGCGGCGCACTGTCAGGCTGCACAGGCACCGGTTTCATCCAACCCTGGTAAGCCCATGCTTTTACCAATCGCACGTTCCCTAATTTTCCTGAATGCACAAAATCCATGGCATCCTGGTAATGTTTGTTGCTGTGCTGCCACTGACCCACCTGCACTACGCGATTATATTTTTTCTGCGCCGCAACCATGGCGGCACATTCTGCTATTGAATTGCCAACCGGTTTTTCGCAGTACACATCTTTGCCAGCCGTGCACGCGTCTACCATGATCCGGCAATGCCAGTGATCCGGCGTTCCGATGAGTACAGCGTTCACATCCTTCAGTTCCAACACTTTTCTATAGTCGCTAAAAGTTTTGATCCTGGACGTGTCAATCTTCATTTTTGCCAGGTCACTCATTCGGCGATCGAGAACATTCTTATCTACATCGCAGAGCGCTACAACGTTTACACCCTCATGTTTCAACAAAGCACTGAGATCGGTAAAACCCATGCCGTTGATACCGACAGCTGCCAAATTGATCTGATCTGACGGAGCAATGGAATTTTTAAAAATGGCAAAAGTTCTATTATCGAAAGAAGACATGACCAAACCTCCTGCTGCCAGGGCAGACGCGTTTTGTAAAAAATTTCTTCGGGATGACATAGCAAATGTTTTAAAATAACAAATATCAAATTCCAAATTCCAAATAGAGTAAAAATTAAAAAATCATAATCGACTGTTGGTAGGTGAACATTTTCATTTTTACTTTTTCATTGTTAACTTATTTGGCATTTGTTTTTTGGTCCTTGCCTGCCTGCCGGTCAGGCAGGGAATTTCCGATTGTTTAATCTTTCAAATCATCCTTCAGATGACCTGGAATCCATAAGCATAAGGATCATCATCTTTATCAATCCAAATTGTGTTATGCCCGTAGATCTTTGCCCACCCTTCGATAGAAGGACGAATAGCCGGTTTGCCGTGCACGAGGAGTTCTTCTTCGATCCGGCCTGTAAATTTACTGCCGATGATGCTTTCATGAATAAATTCTTCTCCCATTCTGAGCCGACTTTTCTCGTACCATTGAGCCATTCTTGCCGAAGTTCCAGTTCCGCATGGCGAACGGTCTATTGCTTTGTCTCCATAAAACACGGCATTTCTCGCCGTTGATTTCTTGTCAATCACGGCTCCTGTCCATAAGATATGTGTGCAGTAATTGATCGTCGGGTCTTCCGGATGGACAAACTCATATTTGATATTAATATTTTTTCTCAGCTCCCGTGCCCACCCGATTAAATTGTCAGCGGCATAGTGTTCAAGCCCCTTAAAATTTTTTTGCACGTCCACGATCGCGTAAAAATTGCCGCCATATGCTACATCAAAAATAAGTTCTCCTAATTCCGGGCAATCAGCGGTCAGCTCAGCGGCATGGAGATAGGAAGGAACATTGGTGAACTTGACACTTTTTATTTTCCCGTTCTCTTCATTATAATTTGCAATCACTAATCCTGCTGGCACTTCAACCCTGACAACACCTTTGCTTCTTGGCTTTATTAACCCTTCTTCAATGCCAATGGTAACTGTGCCGATGGTTCCATGTCCGCACATAGGCAGGCAGCCACTTGTTTCAATAAACAAAACGGCAATATCGTTTTCGGGATCGTGGGCAGGATATAAAATACTTCCACTCATCATGTCATGCCCGCGTGGCTCGAACATTAGGCCCGTTCGTATCCAATCAAATTCTTTTAAAAAATGTTGCCGCTTCTCACTCATATTTTTTCCTTGCAATACCGGTCCACCTTCTTTCACAAGACGGACTGGATTGCCACAAGTGTGAGCGTCGATACAATTAAAAATGTGTTCCATCTAATTTAAAATCTTCTAATTTAAAATCTTTGGCAGTTTAAAACTTTGCCAAGATTGAATTCTGAAAATTTGACAAAGATTGAGCTTCGAAACTTTGCCAAAGATTGAACTTTAAAACTTTGCCAAAGATTAATCGTCTATCCATTTAGTCTTCTTATCAATTGGCCGGGAATGATACTCGACAAACTTTTCTAACCCGCCGAATACTTTTAACACATAATCTCTTTCCAAATTTGTCTTCTCCGTGCTGAGAAATATCTTATAGGAACTAGGCTTCCACATTTCAATACGAGGAACAAAGCCATGATGAACCGGGTTAGCATGAATATAATGAAGAACTCTCTTAAAGGCATCATCGCCTTCCACGAGTTCGATTTTCATGCTAGGCATGAAGAGACTTCCCATCCGATTGTACTCCATAGTTGCCTTAATTCCTTCTCTGATCGTATTCCAACAAACAAATGAAAGTGATTTTTCATCAAACAATAAGCGAACATGCGACATACGGGCAAGACATGCTCGGCAAGCTTTTTTAAAAAGAAAGAATAATTTCTCTCCTCAATAAAAAGATTCTCGCGACCATTTGCATGATTAAAAACATGATAAAATTGTCCCGGATCCATCGTAAAACAAATTAGCTTTGCCAAGCTAAAACTTTGGCAAACTATCCAGCACCCACACTCCTCTTCCATAAGTAGCTATCACCAATTTCTTATCCGCTTTAGGCGGATGAATGAACATATCATCGACGGCAACAGCGGCGGGCATGTCAGCATTAATCGCAGACCATTTTTTGCCACCATCTTTACTCACATATGCACCCATATCGGTACCACAATACAAAACATTTTCTTTGTCGGGATCTTCAATAATTACATTCACAGGGGACATGGGAAGATTTGCCGAAATCAATTTCCAATTCCTTCCGTAGTTATTTGACTGGTAAATGTAAGGAGTGTGATTGTCCTGCCTTCTGTCATTCAAAACGACGTACACTCTCCCTCCGTTGAATTTTGAGGTTGTAATTTTTGCGACATGTTTATTGAACGCCAAGCCCGACGTAATTTCTTTCCAATGACCGCCATCATCCATGGTTAACCATATGCGTCCATCGTCTGTGCCTGCATACACAATTTCCGGTTTATCACCCTCGGCGATTGAAGTAATAGCCTGGTGATAGATCAGGTAAGGATATACACCCATTTTGGTCTTATCATTGTAAGAAAGATCAGGACTGATCATGGTCCAATTTTCCCCACCGTCATCCGATCGGTACAAATGCTGTAAACCATGATAAATTTTCCGGTGATCGAATTTTGAGATCAATGTTCCCGCCAACCATTCGCCGCGCAATGAATCAATAGCACCTACTTCAAACATTTTGATATGCGTGCTCCACAGGCTGTCAGGTTTACTCATATCGCTTTTCATCAATCTCCCGTAGTAGCTGCTGGAAAAAATAATATTTGAGTTTTCAGGATCAACCTGCACTTGCGTGCCTTCACCACCGGGCGCCATTTTCCACCTGCGGATCGTTGAATCTTTTTTTCCGAAAGTATTCCCCACACTGCCCGTCATAGTATTCTCATCTTGTACTGCGCCATACACGTTGAAAGGTGTTTCCATATCATAGGTAACTGTATAAAATTGCGTTGTAGGAATTTTGTCGAAAAAATTTTTCCATTTCACTCCGCCATTATTGGTTAGAGTAACTCCTCCATCGTTTCCAACAATTATTCTGGTTGGATCGTTTTCATCAAACCACAAGGCATGGTTATCGCCATGTGTCCAATCACTGGTTGTATCACTTGGATTCCACTGTTTCCATGTCTTGCCGCCATCTTCAGAGATGGCTTTTAGAACTCCCAGTGCATAGACTTTATTTTCATTCTTGGGATCAACGCGGATCTGACCAAACACCCAACCGTAGGTTCCGGAGAATGGACGAAAAAAATCATGTACCTCGCCCATCTTCTCCCAGGTTTCTCCTTTATCATTGCTGCGGTAAATAACGCCGCCGAGCACAATTTTTTGCACCTGTCTTTCATATGAATCAGTTTCGCCCGCCTTGGGGTCACGTTTTTTCTCATGATCATCGACAAAGGCATAAAGAACATTTGGATTCGAATGTGAGATTGCGAGGCCGATCCGCCCGGTAAATTTTGTATCGGGCAAACCTTTGTTAATAATCTTCCAGGTCTTGCCTCCGTCTGTTGTTTTGTAAATATAGTCCCCATCTTCAGGAACAGGATCACTCCAGCGACGACGAATGCGATTCCACATACTTGCATACAAGATATTGGGATCTGCAGGATCCATGACCAAATCAATACACCCCGTTTTTTCATTGACATACAAAATGTTTTTCCACGTCTTGCCCCCGTCCCTTGTAAAATAAACTCCCCGGTCCTTATTATAACTCCATTCATTCCCACTCGCTGCTGCGTAAACTATGTTTGGATCCTTGGGATGCACAACAATTCTTGCAATGGTTCCGGTATTTTCCAGTCCCAGATGCCGAAAACTTTTTCCTCCATCGAATTCCAATTCCAGGTAACGATGCTCTGAAAATATTCGCCTCACCTGTGCCGACGTATAAAATATCTGGATTAGAGGGAGCCAATGCAATACTTCCCATTGATTGGGTGGCCTGTCTGTCAAATAACGGCGTCCACGTTTCGCCAGCGTTTTCCGTTTTCCACAAACCCCCGGTAGCAAATGCTGCGTACATAACGTTGGGGTTACCTGTTACGCCAGTCACATCCGTGCAACGACCACTCCTGTTGTCCGGTCCAATCAATCTCCAATGCAAGTTTTTGTAGGGCGACTGCAGCAACATGGATTTTTGTTTTGCGAAAGCCGCAAGCTTTTGACTGCCAGTGGTAACCTGCGCATCGATGTTAAAAATGAAACTCGCAAACAGAAATACCATGATAGCCAGGATTTGTTTCATATTTAGTTTATTACTTTTACAGCAGAAATTTTAGGCTTGGAAACTTACGGAAAGATACTGCTGATTGCAATGCCAGCTTTTTTGTCTTTAGTCCTATTTGAAAAATGGTGGGGTTGGTACAAGGGCAAAGATAGTGTCCGCAACATGGACATGATAAGCAGCCTTAGCAGCGGAATTACTAATGTAACAAAGGATGTCCTCGGATTAAGCGTTTCTATTCTTACTTATGGCTGGTTGGTGAACCGGGTTGCTCTTGTCCATATTCAATCAACGGTGTGGACGTATGTCATAGCTTTTATTGCCCTGGATCTTGCTGGATATTGGGTCCATCGCTGGAGTCATCACATCAATCTCTTCTGGAATCTTCATGTTATCCATCACAGCAGCGAAGAGTTTAACCTGGCTTGTGCATTGAGACAAAGCATCTCTGAGATATTGAAAGTTTTCGCATTTCTTTTGCTACCCGCAGCTGTGCTGGGTGTGCCTGCCAAAGTGATCGCTACGATCGCTCCGCTTCATTTGTTCGCACAGTTTTGGTATCATACACAACATATAAACAAGATGGGATTCCTGGAAAATATTTTTGTTACTCCTTCGCATCATCGCGTTCACCATGCCATCAACAAAGAATATTTGGACAAGAACTTATCGCAGATATTTATTTTCTGGGACAAACTTTTCGGAACCTTCCAGCAGGAGCTGCAGGAAGTACCACCGGCGTATGGCATCACAAGGCCCGCACAAACATGGAACCCGATCAAAATAAATTTCCAGCATCTGTGGTTGCTGATGAAAGATGCCTGGCGAACAAAAAGCTGGAAGGAAAAATTTACTCTATGGTTCAAACCGACGGGTTATCGTCCGTCGGACGTTGCGGAAAAATACCCGGTCTACAAAATTGAAGACGTTTATCATTTTGACAAGTATGCTCCCAAGACTTCGTTTCCATTACAGGTATGGAGTTGGATACAGATAAGTCTTGCATTACTGTTTATCAGCTATCTGTTCGGAAATATAGCGGCTATCAACAAAATCAATGGAAGTTTTATTTATATGTATGCCGTTTTTGTTTTTGTAACAGTTTACGCATACACGGACTTGATGGATCGCAATCCTTTTGCAATTTTTTGGGAGAGCTTGAAAAATATCTATGCTCTTGGAATAATTTATTACTACGGTGATTGGTTTGGTGCGTCTCAATATTTTTCCTGGATCAATTATGTGTTGATCGCTTATTTCATTACCGCGACAGTTGTGACTGCGTGGTTTGCCTACCTTCATTATCGGGAAGATCGTCAGCTTTCAGTTTCTTTTTGAGCCACAAAGAAACCAGGATGCCAAGATGTTCTCTTTATTTCTTAGCGCCTTCGCAGCATTTTATTTCGAACCTTGATTAGTCCTTTCGAAGCTCATCATTCACTGTCCTCCAGATCTTCAAGGGATTTTTATTTTTTAACTCGTTGGGGAGTAGCTCGTCAGGCCAGTTCTGATAGCATATGGGCCTGGCAAAACGCTTAATGCCATCAGCCCCGACAGAAGTAAACCGTGAATCGGTAGTTGCAGGAAACGGTCCGCCATGCTGCATGCTTAAACAAACTTCGACGCCTGTAGGAACTCCATTCAAAATAAAACGACCACAAATATTTCTTACCACGTCTACCAATTCACTATGATTTCGAACGTCATTTTCTGTGGCCATAAGGGTGGAAGTTAACTGTCCTTCGACATGCTTTGCCACTTCGAGCATTTCATCCATTCCCTTGCATCGGATAACTATTGAATACGGGCCAAATACCTCCTGGTGAAGAATAGGATTATTGATAAATGCCTGCGCTGTCGCTGAGGCAAGTGTCGGAGTTCCCTGGTTAAATAATGGTTCGACTTCCGAAGCAGCAACTGTTTCAACCTCATCCTGGGACAACGCATTCGCTCTTCTTTCGACATAATTTTTGAAAATCCCTGTGTGTAACATTTCACCGGGTGGTACTTTTTTCACCTCGTCTCCCAATGAATCAATAAACGTTTGCAGGTCATTGTTGTCGATGCCAATGATCAAACCGGGATTGGTGCAAAACTGCCCCACGCCAAGGGTAATGGAGTCTGCATATAATTTTGCTACTTCAACGGCCGAATGCTTTAATTTCTCAGGAAATAAAAACACAGGATTTATGCTGCTCATTTCGGCAAAAACCGGGATTGGGTCCTTGCGCTGATTGCCCCAATCAAAAAGTTGTTTGCCACCCAGCAAAGAACCGGTAAATCCAACAGCTTTTGCAAATGGATGCTTCACTAATGCCTCTCCTACTTCGTTTCCGGCGCCGTGAATATGTGCAAATATTCCATCAGGCATGTTACAGATTCTTGCGGCCTTTAAAATAGCAGTCGCGACCATTTCACTTGTGCCCGCGTGACCGGGATGCGCTTTTACAATTACAGGACAGCCGGCCGCAAAGGCACAGGCTGTATCTCCGCCAGCTGTTGAATAGGCAAAAGGAAAATTAGCCGCACCGAAAACGACAACAGGTCCCAGGGGTACGAGCATTTTTCGCAAATCGGGTTTTGGCGGATTGCGCTTGGGGATGGCTGTATCGATCCGTGCTTCCAGCCAATCACCTCTCTCGCACGCATCACCATAATTATTTATTTGAAATATAGTTCTTGCTCTTTCGTTTCTTAACCGCGCCTCGGGTAAATGAGTTTCTTCATGAGCCTTTTGCAAGACTTCATCACCAAGTTCTTCCAATTCCTTCGCAATTGTCCTCATAAAGTCCGCACGCTGCTTTAAAGGAAGTTTGCGATAAACCTGGAAGGCATTCCATGCTAAATTCAACGCTTCATTGATTTCCTGTAGGGTTGCATCCTGATACATCGAGTAAGATTTTTAAATCGAAAACAAAAACAGAACCAAAAAAATTTTAAGGAGCTTACGCATACAAAGCTGTTTTCTCCTGGATATCCAGCAAATCCGCTATTGCAGGATGAGAAGCTATTCCGTCATTGATGATCTTCAAAATTCTTTCTCTTTCGCTGCCTGACAATTTCAATCTTGGCGCTCTTACATCTTCTGTCCCCAGTTCTGTTTGGGCGGCGGCGAGTTTAATGTATTGTACAAGCTTTGGATGGATGTCTAATTCCAACAACGGCATGAACCAACGATAGATCTTTGTTGCTTCTTCGATTTTGCCTGACTTTGTCAGATTATAAATTGCAACTGTTTCCTTCGGAAATGCATTCACTAATCCCGCTACCCAACCGTCAGCGCCGAGCAACAATTCTTCCATGGCGATTGTATCAACGCCGCAAAAAATCTTGTAACGATTGCCAAATCGATTTCTCATCCTCGTTACGTTGCTTACATCTCGCGTGCTTTCTTTCACCGCAGTAATATTTTCACATTCAATCATTTCTTCAAACATGTCCAGAGTTACTTCAATTTTGTAATCAACCGGGTTGTTGTAAATCATTATTGGCAGATCAGTAGCATTAGCGATCATTTTAAAATAAGTCACCGTTTCCCTGTCATCACTTTTATATCGCATGGGCGGGAGCAGCATTAGCCCCTGCACATTCCAATGCTTAGCCAATTTTACTTGCTGCAACGCATCGCTGGTGCTGCTTTCGGCAATATTTAAAACAACAGGAACTTTTTTGCCAACGTTTTCCAGGGCACATTTTACAAGGGCTTCTTTTTCGTTAGTGGTTAACGTGCTAGCTTCACCCAGTGAGCCGCCGATAATGACTCCATGCACACCCGCCTGCAATTGCGCACTCAAATTTTTTTCAAACATCGGTAGATCTAACTCGTCATTTGCAGTAAACGGTGTTGTAAGAGCAGGCAAAACGCCTTTCCATTCTATCATAGAAAATAATTTTGGACGTGTTAAAGTTAGGATTGTTTCGATTATTATTTTGAAGACTGGTGCCTTTGAGGGTGCCGTTTCCGATTGTCCTATTTTTGTCTCTCATCCGCAAAAAATCAATGTTATGCATAGACTATTTACAAATCAATATGCTCCTCTCTTCATTTTTTCAATCATGTTATCAGCGTCGTTTCATGCAAAAGCACAAAATAAAAACGACGAATCTTTTACTATTGAAAATTATTATAAGGTTAAATGGGGTTATGCTGACGAATTTATTGATCTGTGGAAAAAGAACCACTACCCTTTACTAAAGAAAGCACAGGAAAAAGGCGACATCGTTCATGTAACGGCAGAAAAACCAAAACTGCACAGCGGCGAGGATACCCGCTGGGATTTCAAAGTAACTATCGTATTCAAAAATGCGGAGCTTGCCTTTGACCCAAATCTCACTACTCCATACAAAAAACAACTCTATCCTGATTCCGAAAAACTAACGAAGGATGAGCAACATCGTTTTGAATTGTTATTGGCACATTGGGATGTGATGGTAGAAAATATAGACCTAAAGTAAATTCAATTACAACCTCACTTTCTGCCCCGTCTGCATCGATGTATAAATGGCTTGAAGAATTTTTACATCCTGTCTTCCCATTTCACCGGGTACACGAGTTCGTTTATTCTCTATAATTGCCAGGGCAAAGTCGTCCATTTGCGCCGCTTGCTGGTTGATGTGGGGAAATTCCAGCTTACTATCAGAAGTTTTTCCTTTGATACCTCCATAAGAGAATGCAGGAGCTATTTCGAACCATCCCTTGCCGGCATCCACATGCAAATGATTTTGATATTCTGAATAACTACAACTGCATTCAGCAACGATACCACTAGCATATTCCATCCGCCAGGTCAGAGATTCTTCAATGGTTTTAAATTTTTCTTTATTCCTCTTGGCGCCTTCAAAAGCATGAACATTCAGCGGTTCCATTCCAGTGATATAGCGACCCGCGTTCACACAATAAATGCCCACATCCATCAATGGGCCCCCTCCTGCGAGTTTTTTATCAAGCCGCCAGCCGTCTGCTTTGCTTAAGCCATGTGCTGCGGTTATTTTTGTTACAGGACCATATACTTTTTCTTTCGCCAACCTCATCACTTCCAGGTTGTAAGGATCAAAATGCAGACGATAGCCTATGGACAACAGGACATGTGCCTTGCTGCAAGCATTGATCATTTGGTTACACTCGCTTGTTGTTATAGCCATTGGTTTTTCGCAGATCACGTGCTTATTTGCATTCGCCGCCCTGATCACATATTCGGCATGCATGGAGTTTGGGAGTACCACGTAAACTATGTCTATATCACCATTGTCCTTTATTGAATCAAAATCTTTATAGTCATAAATATTCTTTTCAGGAATACCATATTCCATTTTCCATTTTTCTCTTTTGCCCTGATCGCCACTTACAATCCCAGCCAAATAACAATGCTTTGTTTCTTTCAGGGCGGGACCAAGTTGCCCAGTGCTATACATGCCCAACCCTACCAGGGCAACTCCCAATTTGCGTCGAGGTCCTGCCATAAATGCCTTTAAAAATGAACTTTTAAAATCTCAGAAAACGTGCCAGTGCCCGTTATCCTGATGAATTGCTAAATGTATAAAAATTTTTGCCTCAACCCTTTGCTTCCCATTGTCTGAGAAATAACTATAAGCGCATTCTTGTTTTTTATCTCGTTCTTTAATCCGTAACTTTATAACAGACCCTGCCATCTCATTTGCCAACCAAAAACCCATCTGTATGCTGGACGAAATGACTCCTGTATTGACTCCTTTAAAAAGATCAAAACTTTTGAAGGCTGAGCCGACGATTACCTGTATGCTGCCGCTGGTTACCAGCAAAATATCGTTTCTTCCTTTTATTAATTATTTAAAGGAAAAACGCACCGAGGTTTCAGAAACCAAGGAAAAATTATACGGCTACCTGATCAAAAAATTTGAAAGCGAGCCTGCTCTTTTGGATATTGATGATGTAGAAATAATTCATCAACATGCCGACCTGATGGAATTGCTGACTACTTCACTGTTTCCGGTAATAGCCATTGATCACCGCCATATTTTTGCGCTGGCTGCTCCCTACCAGTTCAGTGTTTTCTATTATTCGGATCATTTCCGGAAAATATTTTTCGACCAGGATGAAAACCATCTTCTTCTCCCTGATGGCGTTCCCATTGATGAGTTAAAGGCCATTCAATGCGCTTCCATTTATGATCATGTGCTTCAGAAGTTTTACGGGATGAAGTTAAATGACAATCGTGAACTCATATACCCGATCACAGATCCCACATCCGGTATGCTGCGTTATTACCGGATCAAATATGACTCTCGTTTTATTGATCTCAAGCTCAAAGGTGAATTGCCTCCCCTAAAAGACTGTGCCGTGTGCATGAATACGTTCCGAATCCTTGACCTTGAAAAGCAGCTGAAGACAATGCCTCTTGAGCTATTCGAAGCAGAAGGTTTTGCCGTTTGGGTCGCAGAAGATGTTACGACAATAGAATCACTGGAGATTATAAAAAAGATCTTGCTCAAGGAAGACGAATGTGACACAAATGTGATTGACGACCTGAAAAAAGCGATCAGGGCATTGATTGGTCTTAGGGATATTCAAATTGGACTCACTCCTTTTGTAAAGATCAATGATGAATTTGTGTTAGATGAAGAAAATGCAAAATACGGTCTTGCCACCCGGCAATGGATAAATGGCGGACCTGAAGGCGTGGAGAATTTTAAAATGTTTGTGGGATTTCTCAACGAATTCGGTGTGCCTACGCCGGTTACCAATCTGAGCGAGGAAATGTTTGGTTTTGCTCCATTTCTTCGTGCCCTGTTCGAAGAAGGAGCGAGAAGTTATCTTATCTATCCCATGCAGAATAGTGATGGATTGATCGGCATGCTGGAAGTTTCGTCAACTGTTCAAAATGCATTGACACAGGATTTACTGTCCAGGCTTGAGCCTGCCATGCCCTTATTGTCACTGGCAATGCTGAAGTGCAGGGATGGTTTTCAATATAAAATTGAAAAAGTTATCAAAGAAAAATTCACCGCTTTGCAACAACCTGTAGAATGGAAATTTGCAGAAGTAGCCTGGGATTATTTGCGCAACAATGGCGACGCAGACGTTACGAAAAATGTTGTATTCGAAAATGTGTACCCCTTGTATGGGGCTATTGACATTCGCAATTCTGCGTTTGAAAGGAGCCAGGCCATTCAAAAAGATCTGAAAGAACATTTGATATTGGAACGGTCGACGAAACCTTAGACAGTCTAAACGCTCTTGTTCAATTGCCGTTGCTCGAAGGACTGAAATTTAAAAATGAAGGCATCCGGCAGGCGATCCAGACAAACATGACCGCTGAGGATGAGATCAAGATAAACGAGTTTCTCAACCAGGAAGTCGGGCCTGTGTTCGATCACCTGCAGAAGAATGATAAACAAGCAAGCGAAATAGTTGATCAATACTTTCGAACGGTGAATGATTATAACAGCAGGCTGCATCGTTATCGGGGGGAATATGAGAAGAGTGTTTCCCAGATCAATGAGGCTATCCTGGTTTACCTGGAAAAAGAGGAGGATGTTATACAAAAATCCTATCCGCACTATTTTGAAAAATACAGAACGGACGGAATTGAGTACAATATTTACATTGGCCAGTCGATATCGCCGAATCGTCCCTTCAATCTGCTTTATTTAAAAAATATACGATTGTGGCAATTGAAGTCAATGGCTGAAGCAGCCCGGATCACTCATCAATTATTACCGTCTTTGAAGGTTCCGTTGAAAACAACTCAGCTTATTCTTATTCACAGCCAACCCATTTCCATCAGCTTTCGCAGAGATGAGAGGAAATTTGATGTCGAGGGCTCGTACAATATTCGCTACGAAATAATAAAAAAACGTCTCGACAAAGTTCGTATCAAGGATACGGGTGAACGCTTAACCCAGCCGGAGAAAATAGCCATCGTTTACTCGAATCAAAAGGAAGTGGCCGAATACCAGGAGTATATCGAGTTTCTCAAAAACAAAAATGTTCTTCAACCAGGTATTGAATTTCTCGAGCTGGAAGAATTACAGGGAATAAAAGGAATGAAGGCGATACGAGTGGACATTAATCTTGAATGAGAACTTCGCGTCTCTATATTTGAAAAAGATTTTCTTTTGAAAATCTTTTTTTGTTTAAGCTTGTACTAAATTAAAAAGAATGCCCCCTATTACAGACGAATACATGATGGAAATGATGCAAAAAACAAAACCTTACACTGTTGTCATTTTGCATAAGACATTAAAAATGCAGGAACCGGGCGCGGACAAAATTGTTTGGGAGCATGGGCGGAGAAATTTTCAACTCCGCCAAAATGGCCAGCTTGTCATTGTTTGCCCCGTGCGTGATGATAGCGATGTTGCGGGTGTTGGAGTGTTTAACACAAATGAAACTGAAACACGATAACACAAATTAAACTGAAACACGAACAATCATGGATGATGATCCTGGCGTGCAGTTGGGCATATTTAAGTATGAAATTCATGCCTCCCGAAGTTTTCCTGGTGACCGTTTGCCTTCTTAGTTTCTAAGGTACCAGGTATATTTGAAAATCGTAACTTCAGATTAGTTTTCATCTCCATTTTATTTTATGGCAAAAAAATATTTACGCCGCCAATTTATTCGCGATGTGTCATTAGGCACAGTGGCTTTATCACCACTTGTTTCATATTTAACTACATGTGCCATGAATAAACCAAAAAACAAATTGGGAATTGCATTAGTTGGCCTGGGCAGTTATAGCACTTATGAGCTTGCGCCGGCCTTGCAGGAAACCAAAAATTGTTATCTCTCAGGCATAGTCACTGGCACTCCGGCCAAGGAAAAGATCTGGGCTGATAAATATAACATCCCTCAAAAAAATATTTATAACTATCAAAACTTCGACAACATCGCTTCAAATCCTGACATCGATATTGTTTATGTCGTGCTTCCCGTTTCCATGCACAAAGAGTACACGATTCGCGCAGCGAAAGCCGGCAAGCATATCATCAGTGAAAAACCTATGGCGATCAGCAGTGCCGGATGCGTGCAAACAACAAGGAAAGAAATTATCGATCGGGTATCGTTTGCATTTTGAACCCTTCAACCAGGAGATGATGCGACTTGGCCAGCAAAAGGTTTATGGCAAGCTCTTGCAAATTGACTGTGCAAACGGGTTTGTTTACGGCGGTGATCCCAATGCATGGCGGTTGAAAAAAGCGATGGCTGGCGGCGGGGGGCTGATGGATATGGGTGTGTATTGTATCCAGGGCGCAAGGTATGTCACGGGTGAAGAGCCCGTTTACGTCAAGGCACGCGAAGAAAAAACAAAGCCTGAGCTTTTTAAAGAAGTGGATGAGACCATTTACTTCGATTTGGAGTTCCCCTCGGGCTGTATTGCCAAGGGTACTTCGAGCTACAACATGAATCTGAATCACCTGAAAGTGAAAGCTGAAAAAGGAGAGTTCGAATTA